>JAEZYO010000293.1 GCA_023419055.1 Pseudomonadota bacterium
CGGAGAAAAGGGGCGAGCTTCCGGAATCCGATTGGCTGGCGATGGCGTTCGATCCCGCGAGCGAGCGCGCCTACTTGCTCGGCCGTGAAGCGGAGAGCCGCGAAGACCGGCACGTGCGCTATTGCACTCTCGCCCTGACACGCTTCGGGGCAGTGCCGGCGTGGCACTCCGAGGTGCTGATCGATCCGGAGGACGCCGAGACTTCACCGTTCGTATTGGACTATGAGAGTCCCGATCCCGCTCTCATCGTCCTGGACCTCGGGACGTTCGAGCTCGATACGCTGAGGATCGCCGTGGAGCACCCCGACGCAGCCATCTGCATCGTGGCTGACGAGAGCTCCGGCGGAGAGCTCCGAATCGAGCTCTCCGAGCGGACGCGCGCCGGCTTCATCGTCGTCGACGCGCCCGATCGAGCCGTGAGCGTCGACGCCACCGCGAGCCCGTCCGAAGCGAGCTATAGCTTGGCGCTCCACACCGACGAAGGCCTGAGCGTCTCTGGCTCGAGCGCCGGCATCACCGAGTACGATACGGAGAGCTGGAACCGGCTCGCTCTCGACAGCTTCGCGGCTTTCCCCGAAAGGCCACGCGCGAAGCTCGTCTTGATGGACTGGGAGTCTCAAGCCACCTTCGAGCTTCCACTTTCCCACGAGCCCGTGGGTAAGGCGCTGGCGTGGGTAGGGAAGGCCCCATGAAGCTCGGGCGAGCGCTCCTCCTTCCTCTCGTTCTCCTCGCCGTTCAGGGTTGCGAGGACTCGGTCTCGGGGTTCCTGAGCTGCGGGATCGAAGTCTGTACCAACCGTCAGGAATGCATCACGACGTCTGCCGGTCCCACCTGCGTATGCACCGAGGGCTTCGTGGGAAGCGAGTGCTCCACGTGTGCTTCGGGCTACGAGCAGGTGGACGACCGCTGCGAGCTCATCCCCATCGATTGCGCCGTCGCCCCCGAGGTTTGCGGCCTGCACGGCGTGTGCGTGGACACCTCCGGGGATGACGAGTGCGCCTGCGAGCCCCTCTACGAGGGGCGACTTTGCGATGTGTGCCAGAGCGGGTTCCAGGACAAGGACGCGGACGGTGTGTGTCGCCCTACTTGCGCCGAGGCGATGCTCGACTGCGAGTCGCCGAGCCGCTGCTCCGACGAGAGCGGTACGGCTATTTGCGAGTGCCCGGTAGGGTACACTGGGGACGATTGCTCGCGCTGTGCGCTCGGCTACCGAGACAGCGGGACGGCTTGCCTGCCCACGTGCGATTCCTCGACCATCGAGTGCTCGTCGAACCAAATCTGCGTCGACTCCGCCGCGGGCGCTCGCTGCGAGTGCGCCGAGGGCTACGGCGGCTTCGATTGCCAGAGCTGCGCCGAAGGCTACCTGGAGGATCCCACGACGGGCTCATGCTTTCCGTCGTGTGACGGCTCGGCCGTCAGCTGTGGTGACCACGGTAGCTGTGACGACTCGGTTGGTTTCGCGCATTGTGTGTGCGATCTCGGCTACACCGGCTCGAGCTGTGAGAGCTGCGCGCTTCATTTCGAGCAGAGCTCGGTCGGGGAGTGCGGCCGCACGCCTACTGCGAGCGAGTCCCTGACGATGACCGGCACTTACGAGGGCCGCGCCGTGCTGGCGACCCTCGACCCAGCCACCGGAAGCGCGCTCCCCCTCGTGGAGCTCGAGGTCACGGGGTTGTCGAGTGGTCCGGACGTGCAGACGCTCTTCGTCAACGACGCGGGGTTGATCTCGATCTACTCGCTCGAGACCGGCACTACCGAGGACGCGGTGAAGGGCAGCGGCGCGGTCGGTCCCGTCGCCTGGGATCCGGCAGCGGGTCGGCTCTACTCGATCGGCGGACCACCGGACTTCCCACTGCTCAGCATCGATCCGGCGACAAAGACCGTTCTAGAGCTCTTCGAAACCGAGCTCGCAGGAGTCGCGGATCTGGCGTTCGACGCCACGAGCCAACGCGTGCTCGCTCTACGCGACACCCTGTTCGCGGTGAGCCTCTCGAACGGCGCCGTGACCGAGGTTTCGCCTCTGCCGCCGGGCACGCTCGGCATCGAGGTGTCGGTCGACGGCGAGATCCTCGCGCTCTCCGGCTCGGACGCGGATGAAGCCGCATCGCGGGTCCAGGGTTGTCGAGCAACGGCGGCGGCGCTCGAGCTGCCCGGCTACGCGAGCGCCACGGGCCGGTTCGTGGCACCGAAGGCGGACGTGGAAGACGTGTCGCTCACGGTAGCGACTACGGACACTCTCGAGGTGCTGAGCTACCTCGGCCGAGGCGGCGCGTCCGTGCCCCGCATCGTCGAGATCAGCGCCGACAATCCCGACGCCTTCCTGTGCCTCGCGCTCGAGGAGGGGACGCTGATTCGCGTCGCAGCGGAGGCGCGCTTCCGTGCGCTCGTCGTCTATGCGGCGGACGCCACCGTCGAGCTCGAGTTCGACGAAGCCTTCTCCGACCAGGGCACCCCGAACATCTTCCTCGGGGGGTACGCGCCGGACTTCACCTACCCTGATCGAGACGACATCGTCGCCTACACGCCGCAGGAGTGGACGGCGCTCCGGCTCGCCGTCGACCAACGCTTCCACCGGCCCGGTCCGGGCGTCTTGCACACGCTCGACGACACCTTTTCGGTGAGCTCGAGCGTCACCCTGACGGGTAGTGTGACCCCTTCGGGACCGTTGAGCCGCTGGGAGCCAATCGCTCCCTGAAGCTCGCGCTCGGTCCGCGAGCTCGGGCTCAGACGTCGTGCCCCAAGATGCGTCCGATCACGCTGCGCGCGGCCGCCCCTCTTCCGGCGCACCCTGAACGTCGCTGCTGCTGTAGCTGTCCGCCTCGAAAGGGTAGACGCCGAGCGCGAGCAGCGCCGCGATGCGGTGCTCCGCGGGCGACGCGAAAACGGTCGCGTAGCCTTCGTCGTCGATGTGCCCGTAGATCCCCGCTTGTCCCGCGCGGATCGGGCCGCCGATGTAGACCTGAACGAAGCCGTGGGACCAGTGATTCCGACCCCGCGCCGTGGGCCCGCCTTGCGGAGCGGGAGTGCGTCCGAACTCGGTGTTCAGGATGATCATCGTCTCGTCCAAGTCGAGCTTGGTCGGGTGGTTCTCACCCGGCTCGTTGATGAAGTCGAGGAGGTGCAGGAGAAAGTTGTCTAGGTTCCGCGTCTGCGTGATCGGATCCTCGCTGTGCGTGTCGTAGCCGCCACCGCTGTCCGCTTGGCGAAGTCCAGTGTCCACGACGGTGCAGTGCCGCGCGCGATGCGTCGGGTGGGTGAGCAAATGCGCTGCGAGGCGGAGCCCCATCGCCGGATAGTTCGCCGTGGCCGGAACGGGTGACGTCCCACACAGATCGAGCGTGGTCTGCCACGGCTCGAGGTAGCTCGGCGGGAGCATGCTCTGGATGACGTCTGCCTGCTCTTGCTTGGTGACCGCGCGCAGCAGGTCCTCGAACTTCTCGGCCCGAACGGCCTCGCCTGCGCCGCCGTAGCGCAAGCGCTCCGAGTACTGATCGAAGTACACGCCGAGTAACGCGTCGAACTCGGCACGCTTCGCGGCAGAGCCGAGCTTGGCACGACTCAGAAGCGTGGTGAGGCGTCGCGAGTCGTCGAGCCTGACGTGCAGTGGACGAGCGTGGCCCGGATGACGGCCCTGAATCAGAAACGGGCCCACGGGGTCGCTCATCACGAGCGCCCTGGCGCCTCCGGCCAGCACGTAAGAGAAGGGGGGAGCGTGGCTGCCAGCGACGTCACGGTCGGTGAAATAGCGATTCACGTGCGTCGAGAGCGCTGCGCCCGACGGGTGCCCGAGGGTGCGCCCGGTCGCCGTCAAAGGATCGCCGTATCGTGGAGGTTGAACCCGTGGCGACTCACGACGACGCGGGTTCGCTGGAGCACGTCCGGCCGCGCCAGCAACCGAGTCATGGACGGTCCGAAGAAGACGTCTTGCCCCGCGGAGTCATGAGCGAAGAAGGCGAACGGGTTGGACTCCGCGTTCTCGATGCCGCACCGTTCGGCCCCGTCGATCATCCCGGAGTATTGCGCGTAGGCGAAGGTTCCATCGGTCTCGCCTCGGCCGGGGACGCAGTAGAGGGACGTCCAAGGGGTCACGCCGCCAGCGAGGAAGCACTCGAGCACGTTCT
>JAEZYO010000450.1 GCA_023419055.1 Pseudomonadota bacterium
GCACGCCGCCGTCGATGAAGAGCCCGCCGTTTCGGTATTCGGCGAGCCCGGTGAGGGCGCCCACCTCCGTGACTCGAACGCCCGAGAGCTCGAGCGCCTCACACAAGGAGTAGGTGAGCCACTGGGAGAGCTTGTGGAACGGCACTTTGCCGACGGCGGGGTGATCCCAGACGTCGCCCAGCGAGCGCCCGGCGAGAGTCGCGCGACCTGGCCAGATCGGGCCCAGCGCCTCGAGGACCGCCTCGAGCACCGCCGCTGCGGGGAGCTCACCCCTCGTCGCGCGGTCACGGAGGTAGAGTCCGAGCGCGCCGAGTCGGCTGGTTTCACCGAAATAAGCGGCGCTTGCTCGAACCGCTTCCCCCAGGCGCCTCAGCAACGTCGTGCGCCCTTCGAGGCCGACGAGCGGGTTTTCGTCGCTCACCTGGAAGGCTCGAGCGAGCTCGTCGACTCCGAGCGTGAGGAGGCGAGCGGTATCGACGCGGGGTCGAGCGTCGGACGAGAGGCCGCCTGCGATGAACCAGTCGTAGCTCGCGACGGCGAGCCCTTCGGAGCGTGAGTAGCGCGCGCCGTCCGCTCCGAGGTAGCTCCAGGTGGCGCCCGCGCCCGCGTCGAGCAAGACGCTCACGATGACGAGCTCGAAGCGCGCCATCAGGCGCTCGTCTTCGGAGAGAGGAGCGAGCAGCGCTTCGAAGGCGCGAGCCCGATCGACGCCTCCAGCGGAGAAGTGCCGGAACCGGCTGTGATACGGGATGCGCCGCACGTCCGGGTAGGCGGCCTTCGTCACGCTGACGACCAGATCCGCGACCTCGCCGAGGCGGGCCTCGTCGAGCCGGAAGTTCTCGAGCCTGCCCTGCCGCGCGAGCTCGAACAGCGCAGAGGCGCGCTCGCGGATCGCTCGGGTGGTCGTGAGGTAGCGGTACTCGGCCTCTTCCGCTCTGCCGTCGGTCATCGCAGCGCCGTCACGCGTCGTACGCGCGGCCCTTGGCTTTGGAGAGCTCGTTGCCGTCGGGCACCGCGCCTTCGGTGAAGTAGCCGGCGGCCATCTTCGCGTCCATCTCGACTCGGGCGTCCGGCGGGATGAGCTCGTCCGGGATCGGCACGCGCGTGTTGATCTCGATGCCGGCCTTCACGACGGCGTCGTGCTTCATGTTGCTCATCGAGACGAAGCGGTCGATCTTGCTGATGCCGAGCCAGTGGAGGACGTCGGGCATGAGCTCTTGGAAGCGCATGTCCTGGACGCCCGCGACGCACTCCGTGCGCGCGAAGTACTGCTCCGCGCGGTCGCCGCCCACCTGGCGCTTGCGCGCGTTGTACACCAGGAACTTGGTCACCTCACCGAGGGCGCGGCCTTCCTTGCGGTTGTAGACGATGACGCCCGAGCCGCCTTCCTGCGCCATCCGCACGCACTCTTCGATGCCGTGCGTGAGGTAGGGCCGGCAGGTGCAGATGTCCGAGCCGAACACGTCCGAGCCGTTGCATTCGTCGTGCACGCGCACCGCGAGCGGCTTGGTGCGGTCGGGGATGCTGCTCACGTCTCCGAACATGTAGACGGTAGCGCCGCCGATGGGCGGCAAGAACACTTGCAGATCGCTCCGCGTCACGAGCTCCGGGAACATGCCCGCGGTGTGCTCGAACAGCGTCCGCCGCAAGTCGGCCTCGGAGCAACCGAAGCGCGCCGCGACGCCGGGTAGGTACCAGACCGGTTCGATGGCGGCCTTCACGACCACGATCGCGCCCCCTTCGCGCAAGATTTGACCGTCGACCTTGAGGCGCCCGGCCTCGATCGCGTCCACGAGCTCGGGCATGTGGATGTGAGCGCGCGTGACCGCGATGGTCGGCCGGATGTCGTAGCCCTGCTCGAAGTAGCTACCGAAGACGTCGCTCACCATCGCGCCGAAGGGGTCGATGCTCACGATCTTGTGCGGATCGAACCACTGCGGAAACGGGCCTATCGCGTGCGTGGGCGAGGTGTTCGTGAGATCGGGCTTCTTCAGCGGGTCGAGCGCGCCGGCCGCCACGGCCACCGCGCGGTATACCGAGTAGGAGCCGGAGTGCGTCCCGATCACGTTGCGGTGCTGCTTGTTCGTCACCGTCCCGATCAGTGGCCCGCGCTGGGCCGGCGAATCGGCGCCCCAGCTGACGGGAACCGGAGTCGGCCCGTGGCCGGAGTGAGAGGTGAGGACGATGGCCTTGGGCTGCTTTTTCTTGGTGCCGCTGGTCATGGAAGCCTCGCTCACGACATCCAATTGGCGTCTTTGGCGACGGCCCACTTGGTCGTGATCTTCTTCAAGCTGCTCCAGAGCTCGATCCCCGAAGGACCGGTGATGTCGCCCTGGCCGAATTTCGATTCTTTGGTCCCGCCGAACGAGAAAGGATCGCGCGGTACGGGAACCCCCACGTTGACACCGACCATACCGCTCGTAGCCCGCTCGGCGACGTAGTTCGCGACCGCGCCGCTCGACGTGAACACGCTGAGCGCGTTGCCGAAAGGGTTCTCGCGCTCGAGCGCCAGCGCCTGGTCGAGCGTGTCGACGTGAATCACCGAGAGCACGGGGCCGAAGAGCTCCTGCTTCGCGCACGCCATTTCTGGTCGCACGCCGTCGAGTACGGTAGGCCCGAGCCAGTTGCCTCCCTCGCCGCCCTGTGGAGGACGTGCAGCGCGGCCGTCGAGCAGAATGCGGGCGCCCTCGGCGCGAGCGGTCTCGATCGCGTTCGTGAGACGCTCGAGCGCCGCGCGATCGATCAACGCGCCCATGGTCCGACCGAGCTCGAGCTTCTCGGCTTCGCGCGCGATCACGGGGACCAGCTTCTCGGCGTCACCGACGGTGACGAGCACGCTCGCGGCCATGCAACGCTGCCCGGCGCAACCCGTGAAGGAATCGACCACGCCCTTCACGGTCATGGCCGGATCGGCGTCGGGCATCGCGATCAGGTGATTCTTCGCCCCGCCGAGGCAGAGCGCGCGCTTGCCCGCGAGAGTCGCCCGCGCGTGCACGGCGCGCGCCACGGGGGTCGACCCGACGAACCCGATCGCCTTGATCGAGGGATGATCGACGACGGCTTCCACCGTGGTGCGGTCGCCGTGAACCACCGAGAACAGCCCTGGCAAGAAGCCGGCCTTCTCGATCAGCTCGGCCATCCGGCACGAGGTGAGGGGCACCTTCTCGGAAGGCTTCAAGATGAAGGCGTTTCCGAGCGCGAGCGCGATGGGATACATCCACATCGGGACCATCGCGGGGAAGTTGAAGGGGGTGATGCCGGCGACGACTCCGAGTGGTTCGCGCCGGTACTCGCACGTAACTCCGCGCGAGACTTCGAGAGAGCCACCGCGGTCGAGGTTCGGGAGCCCGATCGCGAACTCGACCACCTCGAGCCCGCGCTGGAGCCCCGCGAGCGCTTCGGCGGGCGTCTTACCCGACTCGAGCGAGGCGATCGCCGCGATCTCTTCGGAATGTTGCGTGACCAGATCGTAGAAGCGCTGGAGCGGCCGAACGCGCTCCTTGATGGGGGTAGCTCCCCAAGTGGCCGCGGCTGCCTCCGCGGCCTTGACCGCCGAGGCGACGTCCTCCACGCCCGACAGGGGCACGCTCCCGATGACGGCGCCGGTGTGGGGGCTCCTTACTTCGAGCGTCTGCCCCGATGCGGCAGCGTGGGGCGCTCCTCCCCAGCTGTTCTTGCCCTCTCGAAACTCGAACGCGCGCTGTGGTGTCAGCAAGCTCCCTAGTTTGGAGCATCCACCTTGGATGTAAAGCTTCCCGCGGCGAACCCTCGAGTAGAACCGAAATTCCGCGATCCAATACCGACAAACGCGCACACTCGCCGACGCGCGGGCGACCGGTCCTTCACTCTTCCGAGGAGTCGCGCTTCGAGAGCCAGTCTTGCTTGGCCGCGTCGTACACGGCGCGCGTCATCCACAGCAGCTCTTCGGCGCTCAGACCGACGTGGACCTCGCGCGCGCTCACGTAGTTGCGCGCCTCGGACAGCGTCCCCGGCCACCCGCCGGAAGCCTTGCGGCCGGCGGCGCGGAAGGACTCGAGTTGACTCGTGGCCCAACGCGCGCCGGTCTTCGCGGCTACTTCGGCGAGCCGTGCCGCGCGAGCGGGCTCGATGTCGGGCGGCAGGGATCGCTGTGCTCGGTTACTCATGTCGCCCGCTCTTATTACCTGAGCGGGACGCCTCTGTCGGCGCCTTTTTCTCGCTCACGAGCGCTTCGAGCGCGAGCGCTGGACAGAGGCGGTCGATCACGTCAGCGACGCGGCCCGCGCGAGACGCGCTCCTCGGCTTCGTTCACGCGCAGAGCGCGACCGTCGAGGAGAGCCCCGTTCAGGCGCGAGATGGCCTCCGCAGCGAGCGCCGCGTTCGCCATCGTCACGAACCCGAAGCCGCGCGAACGCCCGGTTTCGCGATCCATGACCACGTGCACTTCGCTCACGGAACCGACCTCCGAGAACGCCTGCATCAGCGAGTCTTGGTCGGAGTTGAACGAGAGATTTCCCACATAGAGGCGAGTATTCATTTGATAGTGCTCTTTTTTCAGTCGAGCGGCTTGGTTCGAGCCCCCTTGCGGGGTCGAAACACCTGAATTCGACAGCCGTCGAGATCGAACACAGGCCGTGAAAACCTATTTTTCACGGTCACTCAGCGTCGCCATTCACCCAGGGACGCGTCGCGATCTCGAAAGAGCACTTCGTGCCGTCTAGCGGAAACGTTCAGTGGCGGGCGGACTCTAGCTCGAATCGCCCTCTCTGGCGAGCTCAATCGTGAGTTCGATGTGCGAGGATTCGCGCGGCGTTCCCGTCAGCGCTCTTTCGACGCGGTCAGCCGGTACGTAGCCGTGCCGACATAGTGCAGCGTCCGCTGGCAGTCGGTGCTGCCGATGCGCCCTTGGCATTGATCCTGGCCGCTGAACCGCGTCTTTCCTTCGCGGAGCGCGAGCAGGATGCCGCGCGAGAGGTCGTGCCCGCCGTCGCGGCAGTAGGAGTCGTGGCACATGACGAAGAACAACGCGGGCGCGTGCTCGACGACGATACGACGGATGTGCGCAGCCTCGGGGCAAGGAGACTCGGCGCCCGTGGTCTCGGTGATCTCGAGCGTGAGCGATTCGAGCTCGGGGATCGACGCCGTAAGGCGCGGAGCACTGTCTTCCCGCTGCCGCCGTTCGGCGAATCGCTCGCTCGCTTCAGTACTACGCCGTCCCCACATATCGATCTCCTTCCGACGAAAAGCCCTCGAACCTCGAGGGCGTTGCGAACACAGGCTGGGCTCCCGAGGGGCGAACCGAGAGAACGGGCAGGCGGCCCTGGTCGCGAACCTGGGCCAGTACTCCCCCGGCTTCGCGCTCCTCGGGGACCGAGCGGTGAGCTCCCATGATCAAGAGATCGAACGCGGTCCCGCAGCGCTCGAGAATCGCCTGCGACGCGTCGGAACCCGCGACGAGGACCTCGCCGCTGGCGGCGATGCCGGCGCGGCTCAGGCGAGCCACGGCTTCGAACAAGGCGCCCGCCGCGTCTGCCCTCATGGCTCCTGGATGTTTCGGCGAGCGCAGCGAGACGTTGAGGAGGTGGACGCTCGCGTCGAAACGTCTCGCGAACGCAGCGAACCAACGCAGCGCCGCGGCCGTGCCGTTCGAAAAATCGATGGGGGTGACGATGCTGCGAATGCCAGCGCCGGAATGCTCGCCGCACATCGTGAGCACCGAGCAATTCGCTTGCGACGCAACGCGACGCGCCACGCTCGGTGGAGCGACCGATGCTCTCGCATCCCGGTGATTCCATCCGAGAACGATCAGATCCGCACGGGTGAGACCGGAATGCGCGAGGATGGTGGACGAAGGACGCCCATCGATCGAGTGCCCCCACGCATGCGCGCCGCCCTCGGCCTGCAAGAGCCTGACGAGGCGCGCCTCTGCTT
>JAEZYO010000508.1 GCA_023419055.1 Pseudomonadota bacterium
GGGATCGTGCGAGGGTAAGCCGCGCGCGACTTCGACGAAGTCCCTTCCGAAGTCGTCCTCGGCGGCGACGGCGTTGTGTGCCCGGCAGCGAAGCGTGAGGTTCCGTGCGATCGATTCACCGCCGCGAGCGAAGGCCAGCACGTGATGCAGTTCGAGCCGGTGAGTCTCTTCACAGCGCCGCCCGGAGTCGTCGGTGAACGTACAGCGCGCTCCGTCGCGCTCGTAGACGGCGCGCCGAACTTCGGCGGGGACGTATCTTCCGCTCTGGCGCGGAACCGCTGGATCGTTGTCCAACTCTTGGTGCGAACCCACGCTCTCCGCAAGCTCCGTGGCGTCGGCTAATGGGCTCAGCTTCGCAGCGGGTGAAGGCTCGAGAGCGGCGATCGGGTTTGCGTTCGCGGTGGGCGAAGGCTCAAGCTCGGCGGTTCGGTTCGCGGTGGGCGAAGGCTCGAGCTCGACGGAGTCTAGCGCGGGTCTCCGAGGTCGCTTCGTCACGGCGTACTTCCGCCGCTTGAGCTCCGCCACGAACGCGCGCATGGCGCGGAGATGAAGGTCGTCGAGCGCGGGGCGCGGCGTCGAGTGAGAAAGAAGGGCGCGCGCTTCCTCGATGAGCTTTACGTACTCCTCACTCGCCGCAAACTGCACGCTGAACCTTTGCGGGGCGAGTGATTCCGGCGCTGGGCTCGGCGATGGTGCCGGCGGCTGGTTCCCTTCGAGCTCTGTCTCGAGAGCGACGGCTCCTTCGTTCGGTACCTTCTCCTGCTGATTCACGCCGGTGATTTCGTTCGCTCGTTCGTCGGCGTTCTCCACCCCATCACGCGGACGATCGCCGGGTTCGAGCTCTCGGACCGGACACATCGACTCGACGAACTCGCTCCAGGTGGGCGCCTGCGGAATCAGCCGCGCCGGCGCCGGACCGAGCGGCTCGATGCGGGACGGCACGTCGGGCAGCGGATCGAGCTGGCGCACGAGTCGAGCGATTTCCTTCTTGGTCCGATGCTTGGCTCGAGCGAGAACCTCGCGCAGGTTCTGCTCGCTGAGGTGCGGGCCGAGCATCAAGAGGCCCGTGAGGTGAAGCTCGCCGGTGGCGATCGCTTCGCTCAGGAGAGGAAGTCGGCGGACCAGGCGAGCGGCAGCGACGCGGCGGTAGGCTTCGTCCTCGGAGAGGCGCAGCTCGTAGATGCAATAGGCGTACAGGCTCGAGCAAGCGCGGGCGCGGTGAACGCCGCGAGCTTCGACCTCGGCGAGGTGCACGAGCAGAGCAGCGAGCAGTTGGTTCGAACGACCGACGAGCAGACGCGTCGCGACGAGCAGGTCCGCGTCGCTGAGCCTGGTCGGCTCGCTGGGATCACTGGATGAAACGGCACAAATGGCGCTCGAATTCACGTCGTCTACCCTACACCCTGATTTTCGGCACCTCGCATCGCCGTGCTCGCGAGCGATCGCGCGTGCGGACGACTTTCGAGCCGCCCCGTGCACGAACGCTCGTGCACGAGTCGTAGAGGGAGAGCAAGCAGTGCGAATCGAAGGGATTTCGGGAAATCGGCTCGGCTCGCGTCGCAAACCCGTCAAGGGCGAAAGTGACGCGGGAACGACGAAAACAGTGCCGCGCTCGCGTAAGTCCACGAGGTGTTGCCTCGACGAACCTTCTTGAAGTGCTGGCTCAACGAGCCTCGAAGTGTCGGTCCTGGAGGAAGTGGGAAGAGCGGCATCGAGCGCTCGCGAGAGCAGCCCGCCGAATGCGCTACGTCGCGGTCGCTGTCACTCATCTTCCCTCGGGCAGTGGCGTTACCGAGAGCGCCGCCGCGACTGTCCGACGCGCTGCCTCGGCGTCGTCCACGAGCAGCGCTGGCCACTGACTTTCGCGCCGACCGCGGTCGCGTCGGTAGACGAGATGTTTGCGTGATCCCGGGCGTGCTGCTCGGAGAGCAGCGCGTCGTGTCTCGCGCTGAGCGACCGGGACGGCCCGTCCGCCTCGCCATCACCCGAGTCGCTCGATGAGGCAGTGTTCGAGGTGAGCGAGGGGCCGCCCGCCGAGCGTGAACGCGTCTGGGGCGGCCGCGTGCGAGAGGTGAAGGCGGCATGATTTTTATCGAGGGTAGGGTTTCGAGTCTCAGGGCGTTGTTCGGTGTTTGCCTGCCGCTCTTGGCGTCGGCGTGCGGCGGCTCCGACGAAGATGATGATGCTTCGGGCAAGGGCGCTCGGACGGAGATCAGCTCGGAGGGCGAAAACGTCTGTCAGAAAGAGTGTGATGAGTCGTTTACCGAGTGCGTGCTCGACCAGGAGGCGTGCTTGAGCGATTGCCGCGAAGACGCCGCGTGGAACCAGGAGCACTGCAAGAGCGCTCACGTCGCGTTTTCGGCTTGCCAGGCGGCGAAGCCGCTGAGCCAGTACACGTGTTTGGACACCCACGCTACGGGCCGCATCAACGGCTGTGAGGACGAGTCCGACGCGCGCGACAGGTGTATGGAGCCTTAGAGCCGGTCCTCAGTGAGCGTGGTGGAGCGCGACGCCGTCGCGCCCCGCCTTACTTCGTCTTCACGCGCATGCCCGCGAGCAGCGCGTCGTCGGCGCGCCGCGCGAAGTCGACGAACCGCGCGTACTCGTCGGGCTGGATGCGCCCGGACGGGATGGTCACGGCGCGCTTGATGAGGACGGTGTCGCCCTTCACGTGATCCTCGACGACGACCTTGCGATCGCCGTCGTCGACCCGCTTCGGGCCGACCGGCGACGTGAGGCTCGCCCCCTTGGGGAGCGTGATCTCGAGCGACACGCTCTGATCGACGGGCTGCACGAGCAAGAGCGGAGTCTGGCGAGAGGGCAGCGCGGCGTAGCCCGAGACACGCGTCGTGAACGGGGGCTGAATGAGGAGCGAGCCGCCGACCGGTTGCGCGAAGGTGCGCATGCTCGACTTCGAGTGGATCACGATCGGCGCCTCGGGATCGTCGATGCCCTCGACCCGGTGGCTGATGAGGCGCGCGCCCCGCAAGCTCCGGCCGAGGAGCTGCGACTCCACCGCGTCGCGGAGCTGCTGCTCGTTGAGCTCCGAGACCACGTTGCGGAGCGCCATGGCGTACGTGCCGTGGAACGACTGGGCGAGCTCGAGCTCGGCGGAGCCGTCGGCGGCGAGCGCCACCTTGCCCTCGACCGCGACGCGATCGGTCTTGCCCTCGTTCGGCACCTTGATCGGCTGCCACGCGCCGTCGACGAGCACCTGCGCCGGCATGCCGCGCGCCTCGGCGGGGACGTAGCCGAAGGGAGCGAACTTTCCGGCCATGGCGAGCCAGACCGGACCCTTCTCCGTGTGAACCCGGAGCAGTGGGTTCGTGTACAGGCTGAGCGCCGAGAACGGGCCGTTGGGCGGCAGATTCAGGCGGTTTTGCGCCGCCACGTAGTCGACGCGGATGCCGAGCGAGCGGCACAGCATGATGAAGCCGCGCCACAGGTTGCCCTGCTTGCCGATCACCACGCGCCGGCCGTCGTCTTCCTGACCTTCCTCGACGTTGGCGGTGACCCAGCGGTAGAGGCGCTTCGCGCGCTCCGCGGTCGCGCTCTCGGGCAGCGGCTCCACGATTCGGCGAGCCACGCGCACGATGCGGGGATCGATGGGCGTGAAGTCCTCGATGCTGTCGCCGAGCTGGCGGAGGGCGCTCGCGGGTGACGCACCCCACCCGATCTGCACGCTCGGCAAGAACTCGACGATGGGCGCGCCGAACGGTTCGACGGGCGCCGCGGGGCTGTTGTCGACGCGCCAGCGGCGGACGATGAGGTCGCCCTGCTCGTTCACGAGCGGCGGCGGCACGTTGTTGCGGGTCTCGATCTGGAGCGGCCGGCTCTTGGGCGAGATCACGACGAACTCCGAGCGCGCGTAGGCGACGTTCTCCTCGCGGAAGAACCAGCGCGGCCCGAAGTAGCGCAGGCCGCGGCTCATGCCGGGCATGCTGTCGATGCTCTCGGTCTCGATGTAATCGCCGACCTCGAGGTGCGGCATCGTGACGGTGGGCTTGCCGGAGACGAACTCGGGCTCGAGCACCTGGCCGTTTTGCTTGATGACGCGGAAATGCAGCGTGAGGCCGTTGCCGACCTGCTGCTCCGCCATGTCACGGATGGCCTCGGCGCTCTGCACGCGGATGATCTCGTGCGTGAGCATCCGGCTCGAGCCGTCGGCGTGCACCCAGACCGCGGAGTAGTCGAGCACGCGGGCGGCGGTGCCGGGCAGCTGGACGCCGCTCTTCTCGAACTCGGCGATGATGGTCTTCGCGTCCAGGCGGTAGGGCTCGAGCTCGGTCGCGCCCTCGACGAGATCGAGCGCGGCGGAGAGCTTGCCCGTCGAGCCGCCGGCCTCGACCGCGCTCACCAGCGCCTTGATCAACGCGCCGCGGCGCCCCGCCGCGAACTCGGCGTCCGCCAGGTCGAGCCGCGCTCCCTCGCTCTCGGGGTTCTTCTGAACGGCGGCTTCGAGCTTCTTCCAGCTCTCGCTCTCGTTGCCGGCGCGCACCATCACGTCGTAGACGCGCTCGGCGATGTCCTCGCGATCGGGGCGGCGCTGCCCGAGGCGCCTGAGCTCGGCGAGCGCGCCCTGGTAGTCGCTGCGCGAGAGCGCGCGACCGAGCGCGAGCTCACTGTCGGGGTCGAGCTCTTGAATGCGCTCGACCAGCTTGTCCGCCTCGGCGCTCCGGCCCTGATCGTCCAGCACCGGCACCACGAGCTCGAGCGCGGACGGATCCTCGGGGAAGCGCCGCCCGATCTCGCGCACGGTGGACGCGTACTCCGTGCGCCAGCCGAGATCGCGGTAGAGGTTCGCGAGCTGCTCGAGCACCGCGGGCACCTCGGGGAACTCGTCGACCAGCTTGGAAACCGCGCGCACGGCCTCGCTCGGGCCCACGCGCTCGGCTTGCGACATCGCGATCGACAGGCTCGGCAGCCAGAGCTTCTTGTCCTTCTCGTTCGCGCGCTCGTGGAGCTCGCGGACGAGATCGCGCCGCTGGCTGTCGGCGAAGATGGGGTCGTTCTCGGTGAACGTGGCCGAGGCGGCCAAGACGGGGCCCGTCGCGAGCTCCGGCTTCTCGAGCAGCGGCTCGACGAGCACGTTCGCCACGTCGGGCGAGCCCTGGCTGTTCGCGAGATCGGCGCCGAAGAAGCGCGACGCGTCGTCGCCCGGGTCGTGGAACTTCCCTCCCTCGACCACGACCGAGAGCGGGTCCGCGGCGCTCACGCGCGTGGGGGGCGAGAGCGAGTAGCTCTGCGAAGCGTCGGTGCTGCCCTTCTGGCCGTAGGGGCGGCCGTCCGGATAGAGCACGCGGATGGTCGCGCCGCTGTCGCCGAGCTTGGCGAGGATGCGGTGCCGCCCGCTCTCGAGGCGCAGGCGCGTGCCCTGCGCGAGCCAGGCGCCGAACCGGCGAAGGTCCCGGTTGAAGACCAGCTGGTCGTCGATCCAGACGGAGAAGGCGCCGTCCACGGCGATCACGAGATCGGTCGGCTGCGCGACGTCGAGGAAGCTCTCGGCGTACACGACGCCGGAGCCGACGGGCTCGTCCGGGCCGATGCGACAGCCGGAGCGATCCGTCTTGAAGACCTCGGGCGCTTCACCCCGATCAGGATCCTTGGGCCAGGTCTTGGGCCACGGCCCCGCGCGCTCGGCGTCGAAGGAGCGGAGCGTGTCGCGCATGGTGTCGCGGCCGAACGGCCCCGCCAGGCGCACCTCGGTCAGGCAGCCGTACTTGGCCGCGCCGGCCTCGTCGGCCTTCGGCAGCGCGGCGGAGCGGGCCTCCGCGAGCCAGAGACCCACGAGCTCGCCGCGCGCGAGCCAACCCACGTTGCCGGGGTTATCGAGCAGGCTCTCGACGAACTTCTGCTGGCGCTTCCAGAGCCCGGGGCTCGAGTGACGATAGGCGACGACCTCGCGAGCGGCGAACCAGGCGAAGAGCTCGGTGCGCGGATCCTGGCTCGTGCGCGCGAACTCGAGCGCCTTGAGGTAGTGCTCGGAGACCGCCTTCAAGCGGCCGTGGAGAGAGTCGTCGAGGCCTCGCGCCATCGACGCGAGCATTCCCTGCGCCTTGAGCTCGTCGAGCCGGCGGCGCGCCGCCTGCGCCTGATCGGGCTTTCCGCCGGGAGACACGAGCTCGGCGATGAGCCAGTCCGCGACCACGTCCGGATCGCTCGAGCTCTTCGCGTCGGAGCGCTGCGTCGCGATATCGGGAGCCTTCGCCGGTTTCCCGGAGGAGCAGGCGGTCGCGCAGGCGAGCGCCAGCGAGAGCGCGGCGACGAGCCTGCGCGGATGGATTCTTCTGTTCACGGTTCGACCACCAGGGGCGCGCCGAGCGCGCGATCCGCTGCCTCGCAGAACTGCTTCCAAGCCGGATAATCCGGGACGTTCACTCTGCTCACCTTCACCCCGAGCTTGCTCTGCACTTTCACCTTTTGCCCCGTCGTCTCCACCTGCAGCGAGTAGTAGCCGAACGGCCCGTCCACCTGCACCGGTTGCGGCATCGAGGCCACCTTCGCGCCCGGAGGGAGCTCGATGGTGTACGTGTTGCGGAGCTCCGAGAAGGCTCCGATCGCGACCGGCAGGTTCCGCTTGGACAGCGAGGCGTAGCTCGGCGTCAGGCGAAAATCGTCGGTCACGGGCACGATCAGGGACTTGCCTTCGCGGCGCGCGAAGGTGGGCGCGATGCCCTGCACCTTCACCCAGACCGGCGTCTCGGCGTCTTCGAGGTTGCTGGTCTCGACTCCGGCCTCGCCCGGCACGAGCGTGAAGCCCGGGAACGTCGCGCCGATGTCGTGGTTGATGCGCTCGCGCCGCGTGCTCTCGGCGTGATAGCGGTCGCGCCACTGGGCGGCGTTGTAGCCCGACGTGCGGTACCCGAGCTCGAGCTTGGCCTGACCGCTCGCTTCGAGCTTCGCCGTCAGATCCTGCTCGAGGAAGTTCTTGTCCGGGCGCGCGCTCGGCAGTCGGACGATCTTGGCGTCGCCGTCGTTCACGAGCATGCCGATGGCGCCGAGGTCCATCTGCGGGAGCTCCTCGATGCCCGTGTGCTCCGCGGTGCCGTCGAGGTAGAGGTCGAGCGACGGGACGTAGGCGATGGCGTGGTCGAAGGGCGCAAAACTCGGGAGCTTCGAGTAGAAGTCGCCCTTCATCTGGGTGCGCAGCACCACCAGCGTGGACGGGATGCCGAGCTCCTTCAGCAAGGTCACGATCACGGTCGCCTTGTCCTTGCAGTCGCCCCAGCCGCGGCTCACCGTCTGCACGCAGCGCCGCGGCTTGAAGCCGTAGATGCCGAACTCGAGCGCGACGTAGCGGGTGTTCTTGGTCACCCAGTCGTAGACGGCGCGCACCTTCTCCGCTTCGGTCTTCTTGCCTTCGACGATCTTGCGCGCGAGCCGTCGCGTCTCCTCGTCGAGATCGAATTGATCGCGGACGAGGCCCCAGTACCAGCGACCGAGATCCTGCCACGTCTTGTAGGTCGAGACGTGCACGAACCCGAGCGTCTCCTGGAGAGGCGGCATCGCGGGCTCGGGCCGGAGCGGCGCGATCTTGTCGGCCCAGAAGCGGTAGATGCGCTGGCTCCCCACGTCGGTCGTGGCTTGCTTCAAGCCCGGCACGCGCTGGTCGAAGTAGAGCGTGCGCGTCTTCGGCGTGATCAGCACGTACTCGGCGTTCTGCGTGGGCTCCGTATCCTGCATCAGCACGATGTCGCCGAAGTAGTCGTTGAAATCGTTCCTCGGCGTGACGTCGTCGAGGCGGTAGCGGAGCTCGACCACGTCGCCCGCCTCGAGGCGCGGGAACTGCACGTAGAAGACGCGCGCCGAGGTGTACATCGAGATCGAGGGATCGTCGGCTGCGCCTTCGCCCCACTCGATCGCCTCGTCGACCTTGCCGTCCCCGCGATAGATCTTGGCGCCGCGGAGCTGCACGATCTGACGGTCGGCCTCGTACACGAAGCCGTACTGGCGAGCCGCCGCGGCCGCCGCCTCCGTGAGCGGCTGGAACACCACCTGGCGAAACTGGCTCGAGAGGCCGTTCTCGAACACCGTGGACACGGTGAGGTCGCGCAGGGTGCGCTTGTTCTCCCCTTGCGCCGGAGCGTGACGGAGCGGCAGAAAGCGCTCCTTGTTCCAGGCGTAGGCCTCGTCGGCGCGCGGCTTCTCCGGCTCGACGTGCTCGATGTACTCGCGGACCGAGCGCTCCTGCGGCCGGATGCGCAAGATCTCTCGCAACAGGCGGAGTTGCTCGTCGCGGCGACCGAGCTCGCCCGATAGGTCGGCGAGCGTCCGGAGCATGCCCACGTCCTCGGGCGCGAGCTCGAGCGCGCGCCGGTAAGTCGCCACGGCGCGCTCGGATTGCCCGAGCGAGCGGTACGCGCGCGCGGCCGTCCCGAGCGCCCAGAGATCGCCGGGGTGCGAGGCGATCAGGCGCTCGGCCCAGTGCTCGGCGGCGGCGGCGTCACGGCGCGCCACCGCGAGATCGAGCATCTGGTTGAGGAAGCTCGCGTCGTCGAAGCGGAGCGCGAAGTAGCGAGCCTCGACCTCTTCCGCCTCGGTCGTGCGCCCGAGCTGGCGGAGCTGCGACGCGTACAGGTTGAGGAGCGAGACGGCGTTCGGGTTGCGAGCGACGGCGCTCTCGAGCGCGGAGAGCGCGGTCCGGGGGAGCCCGGCCATGTGATAGACCTCGACCCGACCCTGCACGGCGAGCAGGTTGTCCGGATCGATCGCGAGCACGCGATCGAAGTAGGGTGACGCCTCACGCCAGTTCGGACCGACGCGGCGCTGGAGGGCGCGCGCGAGCAGGAGATCCCGGTCCGTCTCCTTGCGCTTTTCGGCGAGCGCCTCGGCCTTCGTGAGCCACTCGTTGCGACGGTTCTGGTCCTCGGAGAGCCGAGCGACGAGCAGGTAGCGAGCGATCGAGGGCTCGGTCTCCGCGGCGCGCTGCGCGAGGTCCCGCGCGAGGTGGACCGCCGGATCGTCGCCGTCGGTCTCCGCGAGGTAGCGCGCGTAAGCCTCGAGCTCGCTCGGCTTGACGTCCTTCTTCGCGGTGATGCGGTCGAACGCCTGGGCCGGACCCTCGAGCGCCGGGAGCTTGGCTTGCGGCTTGTCCTTGAGCTTCTGGACGAGAGCGCTCGCTTCCGCGCTCAGCGTCACGTCGTTCGAGACCTCGACGCCCGCGTCGGGGCCGCCTTTGGCGTCGCCGAGGCGCAGGCTCAAGACGGGCGCCGCGTCGTCGCCGCAGACCTTCACGACGAGCTGGTTGATGCCCGGCTGGAGCTCGAGCAGCGTGGCGCGGCGATCGAAGTCGTGCGCCGCGTAGGACGAGCTCTTCAGGACCTCTTTGCCGTTCCAGAACAGCTTGAACGCGCCCCCGCTGCCCACCCAGGCGCTGATGCGGCGGGGAGCCTTGAGCGGCTCTTTGCTGCGGACGAAGGTGGTAGCGTAGGCGCACACCTTCTGCTCCGGTCTGAGCAAGGAACCGAAGTCGAGGAAGCCGTGCGGGAACTCGCGAGGCACGGGCCTGTAACGGACCGCGCGTTCCTTCCCGGTGTAGGCGCGGCCGGGCACGATCGCCGCGCCGAGCTCGAGCTCGGGCGCTTGTGGAGTGTCGAGCCCCGATTTGCCTTCGTTGTCGAACGGACCGACGAGGAGCCAGCGGTCGACGAAGCCGAGCTGCTCGAAGCGCGTGCGCGCGGCGGTCACGTCGCCGCGACGGAGCCGCGAAAATGCGCCGAGGACCCCGGCGTAGACGCGAACCGGCGGTGAAAGCCGGTCATCACGCTCGGCGCGCCCGAGCGCCTCCTCGACGTGCGCCGGGTTCGTGCGATCCCACGTCGCCCAGATCCTTCGAAGCGCGGCGTAGCTCTCCGGGCCCCGGGCGCGAGCGAGATCGGCCGTGCGCTCGGCGAGGTCGGGATGAAACGAGGCGTCGATGGCCGAGGCAGCGGGCGAAAGGCCGACGAGCGCCGAAAGCAGCACCAGGATCCTGAGCTTCGACATGAATTTAGCGCGCCTCGACTTGGCCGGTGCGAAGCTTTGGCGGGCTCTTTCCTTACCTTCGCCATTCGATGCGAGCAAATCCTTACCCGGAAAAGGCCGAAGGCTCCGAAGGTGCCCGAAGCTCACCAAGTAGGACGCTGACCGCGACCCGAAGTTCCGTTCGAGGAGGACGGGCCCGAGGAAACGTTCGAGGCGCTCGGGCGGGCGCGCTCCGAGCTGCTCGCGATCGTGGGAGGCGCGGGGCGCCGGTTGGATTCACACGCCTTCCAATCGGAATCGCCGGCGAAGCCGCCGCCCGGCCGACCGGCGAGGGAGGGGCTTGCTGGTCTTCGTGCTGTCAGATAGAAGGGTTGAACGCTGAAAAGATTGTTTTAGAGGCCAGAGGAGTGCTCCTCTAGGCCTTAGCGCCCGGTGCGAAGACCGCGGCGTGAGTGGCGAGTGGACGAGCGAAGGCGGCTCGCACTCGCGGAGGCTCGGATGGTCAATCCCCAGATGGTGATGTACGAAGAGGAGTTCAACCAGATCCAGACGGTCGTGGACCGTTTGGTGAGGGAAGCGAACGCCAAAGTCGTCTTCATCGTCGACAAGAACGGGCAACTCATCGCGGCGAGCGGTGAGGTCGACAACATCGATACGACCTCGCTCGCATCGCTCACGGCGGGCAACATCGCCGCCACCGGCGGCATCGCCAAGCTCCTGCGCGAGAACGAGTTCGCGACTCAGTTCCACGAGGGCGAGAAGGCGAACATTCACATTCAGCTCGTCGGCAACCGGGTGATCCTGGTCGTGATCTTCGACTCCAAGTCGAGCCTCGGCCTGGTGCGTCTCCGGGTGCGCAAGGCGAGCGACGAGCTCAACCGCATCTTCGAGGCCTTGCTCAGCAAGGTCCAGGAGCCCGGAGGGGACTCCCCGTTTGCCGAGATCACCGACGAGGACATCGACAATCTCTTCAACGACTGAGGAAACCGGGCGATGAGCTTCATCAACTACATGGCCCGGGAGATCAACTGCAAGATCGTCTACTACGGGCCTGGCCTCTGCGGCAAAACGACGAATCTGCAGTACATCTACGAGCGCACGAACCCGGACGCGAAGGGCAAGATGATCTCCCTCGCGACCGAGACCGAGCGCACGTTGTTCTTCGACTTCTTGCCGCTCTCGCTCGGCGAGATCCGCGGCTTCAAGACTCGCTTCCACCTCTACAC
>JAEZYO010000512.1 GCA_023419055.1 Pseudomonadota bacterium
GGACTATGCCTATTGCCGCCTCTCGGTCGGGATCATGTTCGGAGGAGCGCAGAGCGCCGAACCCGCTCCCTAGGCGACAATGAAGGTGTCGCGTAGTTCAGGGCCGCCACGGTCGGGCTCGCAGTCACGAGGCGATCAGGGCATCGCGACCAGAATCAGCAGCGCCCCACCGATGGCGACCGCGTCTTCGATGATCGCTGCCGGTCGGTCCCGTCCGAAACGGATCGCGAGCCTCTTCCGGAACTCGTAGCCCGCCAACGTGCCGAGAATCGCTCCCACGACGCCCAGCACGGTACCCAAGAACCAGCGGCCGCTATCCATGCCGAGGGCAGCACCGGCCAGCGCTCCGCTTGCGATGCGCGCTCCGAACTGGATCGGGATCTTTCGACTCGGCGTGATCGTGAGTTGGTCGACGAGGAGCTCACCTAGCGCGAGGAGCGTGAGCAGCCATGGCGTGGCCGGCCGTCCCAAGAACTCGAGCCAAGTTCCTTCGAGGTCCAGCAACCCGAGGTACGAAGCCCAGCTCACGGTGGCGGCCACCAGCATCACTCGTAGACCGGCGACGACGCCGAGCGGAAATGCGAGGAAGGGGAGCATCACCCGGTCGCGTTGCACGAGCCGTACCGTGCTTGCGTGGCGGTTTGGGGACAGACGACCTGGATGCTCTACACCGCTTGTTTTCGTGAGCCTGGTGCTCGAGGGCACCTTCGGATAGCTCTGGGGTATGCGCGGGTACGTTCGTCGGACCGTTGGATTCGTGATCGCCGGGCTGGTCGCTTTGCACACGCTCCAGGCCTGCTCCGAGTCGGACGGCGGCGGCTCACCCACCTCCGATGCCGGCGCTGCCGGCGCTGCCGGCGAAGCCTACGGCGAGGCGGGTGAAGCGAGCTCGAGTTCCGGGACCGGTGGGGGTGCTGGTGGCGCAGGCTCGAGCCAAGGCGGTCAGGACTCGGGCGAAGGCGGTGGATCTTCGCAGGGAGGAGTCCCGGGTGCGGACGCAGGGAGCGGCGGTGACGGAGGCGGCGGGACGGTGCAGCGTTGTCTCGAGGGTGACGACGGAACTCTCGGCTGCGTGAGCTCGCGCCTGCTGGTCGGCACTGCCGTCAACGTGGAGGTCCTCGATCAGCAAGAGTATGCGGACGTCCTGACGAGCGAGTTCGGGTACGTCACCCCTGAAAACGTCATGAAGTGGGGACCGCTCCAGCCCGCGCCCGACAGCTGGGATTTCACCCCCGCGGATGAGCTCCTGTCGTTTGCGGAACAGCACGGTCAGGTGGTCAAAGGGCATGCGCTCGTGTGGCACGTCCAGCAGCCCGATTGGACGAGCAGCCTCGATGCTCCGGCGCTGGTGAGCGCCGTGGAAGCGCATATCAAGGAGACCGTGCCGCATTTCGCTGGCAGGGTGCGCGCGTGGGACGTGGTGAATGAAGCCATCCTCGACGGCGGTCTCGGCATTCGACCGGGGCTCCACACCGCGCTCGGCATTTCGGGTATGGCCAACGCCTTCAAATGGGCACGCGAAGCCGACCCCACGGCGAAGCTCTACTACAACGACTACGGTATCGAGTTCTTCAACGACAAGTCGGACGCCGTGCATCGGTTGATCCAGGATCTCCTCGCCGAGGGAGCACCGATCGACGGGATCGGCTTCCAGGCCCATGTCAGCACCAAGCACTACCCGTCGCTCGAGGGATTGCGCGCCAATATCGCGCGCTTCGCGAACCTCGGGTTGACCGTCAACATCAGTGAGCTCGACGTGCGCACCGCGGAGGTGCCCGGCACGAAAGCGAAACGTCTGGCTGCTCAGGCCATCACCTACCGCGAGTTCGCAGCGGCCTGCGCGCTCGAGGACGCCTGTGAAGCCGTCACGCTGTGGGGATTCACGGACGCCTACTCGTGGGTCGATGAAGAGTTTGGCGCCGACGACCCGTTGCCCTGGGACGAGGCGTATCAAAAAAAGCCGGCGCACGCCGCGTTGCTGCTCGGGCTCGCGGGTAAGCGCTCGCCCGCCGGCGCCGAGCTCCTTTTGGACGGGGGCTGCGAGACGGGTGCGGGCTGGTCGGGCTTCGGGGGCGCGACGATCGGCGTGGTAGCCAACGGGCGCACCGGCAACGCGTGCCGCGCGACGTCGCGCACCGAGGAGTACCACGGCCCCGCGGTGAGCCTGACCGGCAAGGTGCCGAAAGGGGCCACCATTTCAGTGCGCGCCTACGCGCGCATCGCCAGTGCGGAAGGCGGTCGCATCAAGCTGTTTCTGAAGAAGGTCGAGGCAGGCGTCGCCGACGAGTATTTCGAGCTGGCAGGGCGCGCCGTGCCTGACGCAGGTTGGACGCTGCTCACGGCGAACTTCACCCTCGGCTTCGCGACCGCGCCGAGCGAGCTCACGCTGTGGGTCGAGTCCCCGCCGATCGACGGCCAGCTGCCGAACCTGCTCGTGGACGACATGACCGTCGAGATCCTGAGCGCTGACTGAGCGCGGAGTGGGCGCTGCCGGCTCTCTCTCGTCCTCTCACTTCGAGCGCGCGCGCGTGTGCTCAGCCTGTAGTGGGTCCTTGATCTCGTAGCGAAGCGCGGATGTCGTCGAGCGTCCAGAGGCGCTTCTGTAACCTCGCGGAAACCCTCCAAGCCGCGCTGACGCTCGTGCGCTCCGACCTTGCGCGGCAGCGCGTCGCCCTTTCGACTGCGCTCGCGCTCGACGGGTTCGAGATCATGGGTGATCCGATCGAGCTCCAGCAGGTGCTGCTGAATCTGCTCTTGAACGCCGCCGAGGCCGCCCGGGAGCTGCCCGTGGAGCGCCGGCGCGTCATGGTTCGCGCCCGTGTCGAGCAAGAGGGCGGAGAGTCAGTCGCCTTGGTCTCGGTCGAAGACACCGGCGTCGGCTTCGACGAGGAGCAAATCGATCGTCTCTTCGCACCCTTTTACACGACCAAGCCGGGTGGGCTCGGGATGGGCCTATCGATCATTCGTTCGATCATCGATCGCCACGGCGGCCGTATCTGGGCCGAAGCAAACCCCGAGCATGGCGCGACATTCCATTTCACGCTGCCGAGGCAGACGTCCACGCTCGTCCAGGGGTGACACCGAATTCCCCGGACGGAGCGAGGTCACGGAGCTCGCAGGAAGAACGCGATCGAGGACGAGACCATGAGGAGGCCTATCGCAGCTCCGGCGTGGCGCAGGATCCTCGAGCGTCGTCCCAGTAGCTCGACCGACTTCACGTAACCGAGGCAAAAGAGCGCGAGCGCCGGAAAAATGTGCCGAAAGTCCTCGTGATACTCGTTCGGCACGACGAGCCGGAACGCGATCAGGAAGGTGAGTAGGATCACCGGAGCCACGAAGTAGATCCGGTGCTTTTGGAGTGACGCGAGGCGCAGCCCGAACAACCCGAGCAGGCAGGCGACCAGCATGAAGAGCAGAAGCAGGCTCATGATCGCCGCCAAGGTCACGTGGCGCTGATTCGAAAAGTCGTCACCGAGCTGCTTCACGCCGAACAACATCGACTTGAGGAAGCGGTGCGGGAAGGCGTCGAGCGGGACGAGCTCGCGTCGGCGAACGAACTCGAACGGATCGAACCAGATGAAGCGCTGTAGCGTGTCGGGAAGGGGAGGTACATAGCGCCCGCCACAAGCCGAGCCGAGGATGGAGGGGCAATCCTGGCGCGGCCAGCGCGCCTCGCGAAGCCCGACGGCGAGAAAGCCGGAGAGCGCGAAGGTGAACCCCGCGCTCGCGCCGCGGAGGAGGCCCTTGCGCAACGGCTCTTGTTTCGAGAGAAGCCGCAGGAGCACCGCAACCAACAGGATTGCAACTACCGCGTAGCCCGACGATTTCGTGAACAAGGCCAGGGCCGACGCCGTGAGCGCCCCGGCAAAGTCGCGCTCTCGCCCGTGCTTGTCCCATACCGCGGTCCAGTAGATGGCGGCGACCATCAGCAGCGAGGCGAGCGCGTCGTTGTGGACGCGGGCGGAGTGAATGATGCTCGAGGGCCAGAACAAAAGGAGCGCTGACGCGAGCCACAGACTCAGCTTCTCCTGGGTTGCGCCGCGGACCATCAGAAGAGCGAAGACCACGAAACCGAAGAACAAGAGTAGCGAGAGCCACTGCAGGCCGAGCTCGAGCGGCAGGGCGAAGGCCACCACCTTCGACCACGACGCCGCGACCGCGTAGTAGAGCGGAGGATGTCCGCAGACACCGCACGAAAGCGCTCCGGGCACCCGCCCGTGCTCCGCGATGAACCGAATGTACTCGAGGTGAGCCGAGGCGTCGTAGTTGCGCTCGGCGATCGACGTGTAGCTCAGGTAGTCGAAGCCGAGGGCCGTGCCTGCGAGCACGATGGCAACGGTGACCGCATCGAAGTCGAGGCGCCGGAGGACGGCGAGCTCGAGAGCGAGGGTCAGGCCGAGCAGGATCCAGAAGGTCAAGGACCCCACTCAACACGAGGCGATCCCCGAGCTCAAGCTCGAGACGTCTCGAGCAGAGCTTGTACGACTTCGGGCGTCATGATCTTCGAGATGGGCTGGGAAAGGCGCTCATTGGAACCGCCCCGCGCCCTAGTGCCTAGGCGAGGCTTCCGCGCCCTGGCGCACCACCAGCACGTCGGTCCTCACCTCCTCCAGGATGCTCTGCGCAACTCCCGCGATCGCGAAGTCGAGCAGGGCATGGCGACCGTGGGTAGCCAGGGCGACCAGGTCGACCTCCTTGTCGAGCACGTACTCACTCAGCAGAGGTGCAGGCGGACCGTACTGGATGACCGAGCGGACCTTCTTCATCACCACGGGTGAGAGTGAGCTCTGCGCGACGAACGCCTCGTGAGCGGCCTCGAGCTCGAGACGTTTCTCCGACTCGGCCTTCTGGAGCTCCACACCTGCGATACCCGAGTATGGAATATCGAAGGCGTGAAATAGCGAGAGCTGGGCGAAGGGAAAGAAGTCTGCAGCAGTCTCCAGCGCTCGTCGCGAGGGTGTATTGAAGTCGCTCGGGACGACGATGCTGCGGTAGCGGTGATGGGGCCGGTTTTGGACGACGAGGACGGGAACCGGCGAACGCCGCACGAGAGAGTCGACGGTGGAGCCGAGGACGAGCCGGCGGAACGCTTCGTTCCTGGAGATGCCGAGCACGATGACGTCGCAAGCCTCTTCATCGGCGGCTTTGAGGATAGTCTGCGTGATCGGGCCCTCGCTCACGCGAAACGAAGCTTTCACGTCGTCGGTCACGACTTCGCGCCGTAGCCTTTGCTCTGCGGCGTGGCGAATCTCCGACGCCGACAGGCTCCGGCCGTAGCGGCGCTGCACGCTCGCGGCATCGGCCAGGTCGACCACCGTCAAGAGGACGAGTCTTGCGTCCCACTCTCGAGCGAGCAAGATCGCGCGGTCGAGCGCTCTGTCGGAGCGGCAGCTCAGGTCCGTTGCGCAAAGGACGGTGCGCCTTTTGGAGTGAGGGACGGCGTGATCGGTCATCGGTTTTCCTTCTACGGATGGCTACCCGCTCGTGCGGTTGCGAGACGGTGGGCGAGGGTGGCGACGACCGCGTCGCGAGCTCCCTGAAAATGGGTGCCGCTCAGGCGACGCGAACGAACCGAGCTTCGTTCGACTCTAGCGCGCGCGGCTGCGCACGCCATCGGCACGGCGTGGGCCAGAATGTCCCACGGCATCGAGGGGCCGGCAGGGTTCGAGGCCCCTGTGGAATCACGCGCGAGCTCGGCTTTCATGCCGAAGCATTCGTCTGATTCTTCGACGCCGTGACGGGTTAGAGTGCGCGTGCCATGCCCGTGGTCGCCCTGTTGCTCTTGCCGTTCTTGGGCAGCGTACTCGCCGCGATCCTGCCCACCCGGGCCCGCACCGCCCTCGCGGCGTGCGCCGGCATCGTGTCGGTGGCCGCGGGGGGCTGGGTCATCAGCCTGTTTCCGCGGGTGCGCGAGGGAGGGGTGCTGCGCGAGACGATCCCCTGGATCCCGTCACTGGGGCTCGACCTGGTCTTCAGAATCGACGGCTTCGCGTGGATGTTCGCGGTCCTCGTCACGGTGATCGGCGCCCTCGTCTCGTTGTACACGCGCTACTACATGTCACCGGAAGATCCGGTGGCGCGCTTCTACGCGTTCTTCCTCGCGTTCATGGGGGCGATGCTCGGCGTGGTCTTCTCCGGCAACCTCGTTCAGCTCGTCATCTTTTGGGAGCTCACTAGCCTGGTCTCGTTCTTGCTGATCGGCTACTGGCATCACCGGGTAGACGCGCAGCGCGGCGCGCGCATGGCGCTGATCATGACGGGCGCCGGGGGACTCGCGCTCCTCGGCGGCGTCGTCATCCTCGGCCACATCGTCGGCAGCTACCAGCTCGACGCGGTGCTCGCGGCCGGCGAGCAGATCCGAGCCCATCCGCTCTACCCGGTCGCGTTGGTCCTCATCTTGGTCGGCGCGTTCACCAAGAGCGCCCAGTTTCCCTTTCATATTTGGTTGCCGCGCGCGATGGCCGCGCCGACTCCGGTGTCGGCCTACTTGCACTCCGCCACCATGGTGAAGGCGGGCGTGTTCTTGCTCGGCCGGCTCTGGCCGGTGCTCGCGGGAACCGAGCTCTGGTTCTGGCTCGTCAGCGGTGCGGGCGTGACGACCCTCGTGCTCGGCGCGTACATCGCGATGTTCCAGAACGATCTCAAGCGCGTGCTCGCTTACTCGACGATCAGTCACCTCGGCTTGATAACTCTCCTGTTCGGACTCAACAGCCCGCTCGCGGCGGTAGCCGGAACCTTTCACATCATGAACCACGCGACGTTCAAGGCATCGCTGTTCATGGCCGCCGGCGTCGTGGACCACGAGACCGGCACGCGCGACATACGGCGCCTGAACGGCCTGATGCGCTTCATGCCGCGCACCGGAGCGCTGGCCCTCGTCGCGAGCGGCGCCATGGCCGGCGTCCCGTTGCTCAACGGCTTCCTCTCGAAAGAGATGTTCTTCGCGGAGACGGTATTTCTCTCCGCGCATCCGTCGGTGGAGGTGGCGCTCCCCGTGCTCGCGACGGTCGCGGCGATCTTCGCGGTCGTGTACTCGCTGCGCTTCGGCTACGACATCTTCTTCGGGCCGCCGTCGACCGACCTGCCTCGAAAGCCGGAGGAGGCTCCGCGCTGGATGCGCACGCCGATCGAGCTGTTGGTCCTGAGTTGCCTCATCGTAGGAATCGCGCCGGCCGCCTCGATCGGGTCCTCGCTCGCGACCGCGGCTCGCCCGGTGGTCGGCGGAACGCTCCCCGAGTACAGCCTCGCCGTGTGGCACGGCTTCAACCTGCCCTTCGTCATGAGCGTCGTTGCGATCTCTCTCGGTGTCGCGGGCTATGTCTGGTTGCGCCGGCGCCAGGAAGAGGGCGAGCTCACGGACGTTCCCCTCCTCGCGCGGCTCAACGGGCGGCGCCTGTTCGACGGCGCGCTCGTCGGGCTCATGCGCTTCTCACGAGCGGCCCTGGGCGTCGTCGGGACACGGCGCCTTCAGACGCAGATGTTCACGATCATCGCGGTGGCGCTCCTGCTCTCGCTGCTCGCCGCGCGCGGGGTGCCGCTCGTGTGGGGCGAGCGAGCTCGACTCTCTGCCTCGCCCGCGTTCGTGCTCTTGTGGTTCATCGGCGCGGTTTGCGCGGTGAGCGCCGCCGTCATGGCGAAGTTCCACCGACTCGTCGCGATCACGCTGATGGGAGGTGCCGGCCTCGTCACGTGCGTCACCTTCGTGTGGTTCTCTGCGCCGGATCTGGCGCTGACGCAAATCGTCGTGGAGGTGGTCACGACCAGCCTGTTCCTGCTCGGGCTACGCTGGCTGCCGATGCGCATCGAGCAAATTCGGGAGCGCGTCACCTTCCGCGACAGGGCGAGGCGCGCTCGCGATCTGCTGCTCGCGGTCGGGGCGGGGAGCGGCCTCGCCGCGCTTTCTTACGCCTTGTTGACCCGACCGGCGCCGCACAGCATCTCGCCGTTCTTTCTCCGCCGCGCGCTCCCCGAAGGCGGCGGAAGCAACGTCGTCAACGTCATGCTCGTCGACTTTCGCGCCTTCGACACCCTGGGCGAGATCACGGTGCTCGGCGCGGTCGCGCTCACGGTCTACGCCCTCTTGCGCCGCTTTCGCCCGCCCGCAGAGAGCATGGATCAACCCCAGCAACAGCGAGTGCTGCCGGCGGACGTGGTCACCGACCTCGTGAAACCGCGCATCGCCGCGGATGCAGCGCGTGGATACATGATGGTGCCCGCTGTCATCGCGCGCCTGCTCTTGCCCGTCTCCGTGGTCGTCGCAGTGCACCTCTTCTTGCGTGGACACAACGAGCCGGGTGGTGGCTTCGTGGCCGGGCTCGCCGTCGCCATCGCGATGCTCACGCAGTACATGGTCTCCGGGACGCTCTGGGTCGAGGTGCGCACGCGCCTTCGCCCCGCGCGTTGGATCGCGGTGGGCCTCTGCCTCGGGGCGGGCACCGGTCTCGGAGCGGTCGCGATCGGCTACCCCTTCCTCACGTCGCACACCGCCCACGTGTCGGTGCCGCTGGTCGGCGAGGTGCATTTCCCGAGCGCGACCTTCTTCGACCTCGGTGTCTTCACGGTAGTCGTCGGCGCGACGCTCCTCATCCTCACCGCGCTCGCTCACCAGTCGAGGCGCGCCCACCGGCAACCACCACCCGCCTCCGCGCCCTCGTCGGAAACCACGGTGGGCGGCTAAAATGGAGGCTATCCTCGCCCTGGTGATCGGGGTGCTCGCAGGAGCGGGCGTCTGGCTCTTGCTACGCCCGCGAACCTTCCAGGTCATCATGGGGCTCACGCTACTGTCGTACGCCGTGAACCTGTTCATCTTCAGCGTGGGGAGCATCTTCATCGACAAGCCGCCCGTCCTGGCGCCAGGGGTGCCCGCCGACCTCGAGCACTACACGGATCCGATGCCGCAGTCGCTCGTGCTGACGGCTATCGTCATCGGCTTCGCGACCACCTCGCTCTTTCTCGTCGTGTTGCTCGCCGCGCGCGGCCTGAGCGGCACCGACCACGTGGACGGGACGAGGGAAGAGCCGTGAACGGGCTCCTTCGTCACCTCGTCGTGTTGCCCATCGTGCTGCCGCTCCTTTCGGCGGCTCTGCTCTTGCTGCTCGGTGAGAAGCGGCGGCACATCAAGTCGCTCGTCAACGTCTCGGCCACCTTGGCTGGCCTGGTCCTTTCGGCGCTGATCTTGCATCGTGTCTCCGGCGAGAATGAAGGCGGCAAGATTGCCGTGTATCTCGCCTCCAACTGGGAGGCTCCCTTCGGTATCGCGCTCGTCGTCGATCGACTCGCGGCGTTGATGCTGGTCCTGGTCGGCGTCGTCAGCCTCTGCGCGGCGCTGTACGCCGAAGCGGGTTGGGCGCGCGCGGGCGTGTACTTCTACCCGCTCTTTCAGATCCAGCTGATGGGTCTCAACGGCGCGTTCCTGACCGGAGACCTCTTCGACCTGTTCGTGTTCTTCGAGGTGATGCTCGCGGCTTCGTACGGACTACAGCTCCACGGATCGGGCTTTCCACGCGTGCGCTCGGGGCTGCACTACATCGCGGTGAACCTGCTCGCGTCCTCGCTCTTCCTCATCGGTCTGGCGGTGCTCTACGGGGTCATGGGCACCCTTTCCATGGCAGACGTCGCCGCAAAGCTCGCGCTCGTCCCGGCGCGCGACCGCGGGCTCTTGCACGCGGGGGCCGCCATCGTCGCTGTGGCGTTCCTGATCAAGGCCGCGATCTGGCCTCTCAACGCCTGGCTCTTGCCCGCGTACACGGCCGCGAGCGCGCCCGTGGCAGCGCTCTTCGCGCTGATGACGAAAGTCGGCATCTACACGCTCGTGCGCCTCTGGACCCTGTTCTTCTCGGCCGGCAGCGGCGCTTCGGCGCACTTCGGCGAACCGGTCCTCCTCTACGGAGGGCTCGCGACCATAGCGTTCGGGGTGCTCGGGCTCGCGGCCTCCCTGCGCTTGAGGCGCATCGCCGGATTCTCGATCGTGGTCTCGTCCGGGACTCTGCTCGCGGCGCTCGGCCTGGGGACCCCGGCCGTGACGTCGGCCGCGCTCTTCTACCTGCTGAGCGCCACGCCCGCCGTGAGCCTTTTGTTTCTCATGGTCGAGCTGATCGAGCGCATGGGGGCCGACGGACGCCCGCGGTTTCGAGACGTGGACTTCTCTCCAGGCGAGGACACGAACCTCGACGACGAGGAGCTGCCGCTCGTCGGTCGAGCGTTCCCGGTATCGCTCGTGCTGCTCGGTCTCGCGTTCATCTCTTGCACGCTGCTCGTCGCGGGGCTTCCGCCACTCTCGGGCTTCATCGCCAAGTTCTCGCTGCTCCGGGCGCTCCTTCATACCGGCGACGGTCAGGGCATCTCGTTCGGACGCTGGAGCCTGTTCGGGTTGCTGCTCGTCTCCGGGCTGACTGCCACCATTTCCCTCTCGCGGGCAGGCATTCTGCATTTCTGGTCGGCGGGCGGGCGCTCGTTACCCCACCTGAAGCGGGTCGAGGCCCTCGCCGTCTCCATCGCCATCGGGTCCTGCGTTCTGCTCGCGGCGTTCGCCGAGCCCGTCCTGCGTTACACGAACGCCACCGCCGCGGCGCTCCACGAGCCGGGGGCGTACATCGGCGCGGTGTTGTCGGCGAAAGCGAGGCCAGGGCCGACAACGCCCGCGCTCGAGCGGGAGGGCTCACGGTGACGCTCTTCAAGAGGCTCGTCCCGGCGCCGTTGATGTCGGCGGCGTTGTTCTTGCTCTGGCTCGTGCTCGCGCGCTCTCTCAGCGTCGGTCAGCTGCTGCTCGGGCTCCTCCTCGCGCTCATCGTCCCGCGCGTCACCTGGAGCTTCCGACCGGCGAGGGTCCACGTGAAGCGACCGTGGGTCGTCATTCGGTTCATCCTGATGGTCGGGTATGACGTGCTCGCTTCCAACTTCGAAGTCGCTTGGGGCGTGCTCCGTTGGCGGTGGCGACGACCGAAGTCGAAGTTCGTGATCGTGCCCCTCGACCTGCGTGACCCGCTCGGGTTGGCCTCGCTCGCGATGGTCACGACGATAGTGCCGGGTACGGTGTGGTCGGAGTTGGCGCTCGATCGCAGCGCGCTCCTGCTGCACGTGTGGGACGTCGGCCAGGAGGACGCCTTCGTGGCTCGCTTCAAGGAGCGTTACGAGAAGCCTCTGCGGGAGATTTTCGAATGAGTAGCGTGCTCTATGCCGGAATCGCCTTCGCGCTCGGCTGCTACGCCGTCGCGTCCGTCCTCGTGCTGGTGAGGTTGCTCGTCGGTCCCCGCGCTCAAGATCGCGTGTTCGCGCTCGATCTCCTCTACTTCCACGCGATGTTGGTCATGCTGGTGCTCGGCATCCGGCACCAGAGCGACATCTACTTCGAGGCTGCGCTCCTCATCGCGCTCTTCAGCTTCGTGAGCTCGTCCGCGATGGCGAAGTTCATTCTGCGCGGGGAGGTCATCGAATGAGCCAGGTGCCCCTCTGGGTGGAGGCGGTGGTTGCTGTGTTGCTCGTGTCGAGCGGCGTGTTCGTCGTCGTCTCGGCGCTCGGGTTCCTGCGCCTGCCCGACTTCTTCTTGCGGATGCACCCGCCCGCGCTCGCCTACACCTTCGGCAGTTGGTGCGTGACCCTGGCCGGCATCCTCTATTTTTCGACGATCGAGCCCGGGCTCGTGCTGCACCCCTGGCTCATCATCGTCCTGCTCTCCATCACCGTCCCGGTCACCACGCTGCTCCTTGCGCGTGTCGCGTTGTTCCGGCGGCGCGCTGCCGGATCGGGTGACGTTCCACCACCGCTCACTCCACCGCGCTCGTCGTGACCGCGAGCTCGCGCGGGAGCGCGCGTACTTCGAGCCCGGACGCCGAGCTCGCCGCGACCTTCACCGCGACGTTCCCTTCGAGCGTCTCCGCGAGCAGCTTGCCGATGAGGGCGTTGCGCCAGTCGACCAGCAGCTCCGGCGTCTCTTCCGAAGCTGGTTTGCCGGCGAGGTGCCACTCGACGAGAGACCGGAGCTCCGCGGTCGACGCCAGCATTTCTCCGGCGATATCGTGGTCGATGGAGGCGACCCGGCGCACGGCGCCGAGCAGCGCCACGATCGCCTCGACGCGCGCGTCCGTGCCGAACGTGAGCACCGGCTCGGGCTCCGCGCGTCCGCGAGCGACGGCCTCCTCGAACGCGGCCCAGTAGCGCCGCGAAGCCCCCGCGCCGACTCCACGCATGCCGCGGAGCCCTGCGTCCTTCGACGGTGGCCGGCAGGCGAGCTGCTTGAGCGCCGCGTCGCTCGCGATGGACTCGGGCGGCGAATTCTCGGCCGAGGCAATCTCGTCCCGCCAGATGGCAAGCTCTCGTAGGATCCCGAGCTCGACCGAGTTGAGCTTCGCCGCGCCGCTGATCCTCCGGTACAGCCGCCGCGGGTCCGGGTTGGCGAGCGCGCGAACGGTCGCCGCGCGGCAGGCTTGCAGCGCCCAGTCGAGCCGACCTCGCTCGGCGAGCTCCGCGCGCAGCAGCGTGCCGAGCTCGGGGAGGTGACGCACGTCGTTCAGCGCGTACTCGATCTGGTCCGCGGTGAGCTGCCCGCTCCAGTCCGTGTACTGGTTCGACTTATCCAGATCCACGTCGAGCACGTCCTTCACGAGCTTCGCGTAGCCGACGCTCGGCCCGTGCCCGAGAAACGCCGCGGCGACTTGAGTGTCGAGGGCTTCGTTCACGTCCGTCGCATCCGTCGCCGCGACGAGAAGCCGCAGATCCTCGCGCCCGGCGTGGAAGATCTTCTGCACGGACGAGCTCTCCAGCACCTCGCGGAGCGGGCGCAGATCCACGCGCCTCGGGTCCACGGCCACGAGCTCGCCCGCCACGTTGAGTTGGACGAGATAGAGCGTCGGGCGGTAACGCCGCTCGGTGTGAAACTCGCAGTCGAGCGAGATCTCGCCGACCGAAAAGGCGCGCTCGAGGAGAGCGCGGAAGGTGTCGTCATTGGCGAGGAGCGTCGGCGTGGCGGTGTCCGGCATCGGCGGGAAGCTCTACAACGCCGCCCTCGACCGTGAAACACGCGTCGAGGGTCGCGCGCCGGGAGAGCCGAAAATAGCGGGCGAGACGGGGACCTTTCCCCGGGCGAGCGCAGGAGCACGCGGCGCAACGAGGTGCTCTCGCCGGCGATTGCCGGGCCCGCCTCCGGTCGGTAGCGTGGTTGCCCTGGCGGCCGAACCCGGGCTCCTGCTCGGGGCCGGGAACGCCAGGAGAGGGAGCTCGAACAAGCACGCCGCTATCCGCGATTACATGCTCAACCCCGACTGCAGCGCCGAGTTCAACCGTAAGGTGAAGGAGGGCTTCGTCCCGATAGTGAGCGCGGTGAGCGGATTCGTCTCCTACCGGGCGATCGAGGCCGACGACGGGCGCTGGACCTCCATCAGCGTGTTCGAGACCCGGGAGAGCGCCGATGAGTCGGTTCGCCTCGCCGCCGACTTCGTGCGCCAGCACCTGCGCCCCCTCATCGCCAGCGGCCCGGACGTCATCGAGGGGACCGTCGTGATCAGCGAGACCTCTGCCTGATCCAAGCCGCACCGATAAAGTGACTACTGCCAGGTAAGTGTTCGATACTCATCGGGGAGCGGTCTGGTCGCTCCTGGCGCCGGCGAGTTCGACATGAAGTCGACATGCGGTCTGACCTAGGCTCCGACCATGGCAGCAGAGGTCTTCGCCTATCAGCAGCGGAACTGCGTCGTCTTTTCGCGCCAGACCGAGTTCTCCAGCATCGACGAGGAGAGCGTGACCTTCAACGGGTACGCCCTCAGGCGCAGTCGAAGCAACTTCTCCGACGGGCTCCACTCCCGCGAAGAGTTCGTGATCGCGAACGAGTCGGAGCAGGCGTTCTCGGTGCAGGGGAGCACCGACGTCGTCGAGTTCGTCTTGGATCGAGGTGAGGCGCGGCTGCTCGAGGCGCGCTCGCGCGCGGGTGATTGTATCTACTGCGCCTCGCCCCTGACCGCGGCCCTGACGCGCAACTTGAAGGTGTACGAGCGCCGTGTTCACTTTCGTGAACACAGCCTGAGCGAGGCCGTTCGGGTGTGCCAGGCTTGCGGTTGGTGGGTCTTCGATTGTCACACCCTGGAGGACGTCAGCCGCGTCTCCACCAGCTCCTCTACCTATCGATATTACGGAAAGCTCAAAGCCTACGACGTGGCAAGCTCCGATGTCCCGATTGCAGAGCTCAAACGCTGGCTTTCGAATCACCCCGAGCGAGTCACCGACACGGATCCCTTCCGCTTCGAGGCGCTCATCGCGGACGTCTTCGGAGACGTCTACGGCGACGTGGAGGTCGTCCACTTGGGCGGGCGCAAGGACGGGGGCGTCGATCTCAAGCTGGTCCGAGGCGATCGGGTCGAAGCGATCGTCCAGATCAAGCGGCGCGCGAACCTGGACCGCGCCGAGTCCGTGAGCGTGGTCCGCGAGCTCAACGGAGTGCTCCTGCACCAGGGCGTCAACAAGGGGATAGTCGTGACTACGGCCCGCCGCTTCAGTCCCGAGGCTCGAAAAGAAGCGACTTCGACCGGAGCATCCCTCGCGCGCTACGGCGTGGAGCTTCGAGCTTTCGACGACATCATCGGCATGCTCAACCTGTCACGGCGGGCCGACGACGAGCACCTGCTGGCCGAGATCACGTCGAACCACGTTCCTCATCGGCGCGAAGTGATCGCGCTTCACGAACGAGCGGAGCGCGGTGAATCCCCGGAAATCGAGACCCAGCGCCAGTTCTACAAGCGGCAGGCGGAAGAGCGCATCGCCCAACGAGAACGCTACAAGAAGGAGGGCTGAGCGCTGAACGTCTGCGGACCGGGCGTCAATCCCTGAAGTCGCAATCGACGACGAAGGCTAGACAGAATGGTTGGCTGGTTCAACCATTCTGTCTAGTCGCGGCACACCGAGACCTCGCCGGGGGCCCCATGTCGTTTGGTCGACTTGCAGCTGTAGCCGGGTCCACAGTCACCGGGCGAGCACAACGGCATGCAGATCCCGCCGTGTGGGTCCGCGCAGGCGTAGCCCCGCGGGCACTCCCTATCGTCGGCGCAGTTGAAGGTGCAAAAGCCCTCTTCGCACCGATACGGGCAGTCGCGGTGATCGCGACACCAGGCGCCCAGCGCGCCCGACCCGGGGTAGTCGTCGTCGTCATCCGCGCAGGAGGCGAGCGGCAGAAAGACGACGAGAGCCATCGCGGCAAGCGCGTGCTTCAAGATGACCTCCGAGCGGGACTGCTTCTTCGTGGTCATTCGCTCCTGCGGGTATCGAATGGGAAGGGGGTGCACCACGCACCAGTGTAAGCAGCTCCGCTCGACGGCTCACCAAAGTCGCGTCCTGAGCGAATTTTCATCTCGCAGCCGGCTTGACTAGCCGTTCCCGCGTGGGTGAAGCCATGCTGCGCAAACCCGCACGAGCATCGGCATGAGCAACCAGGTCAGGCTGACGACGACGAATCCGTTCACGACGAGGAACGAGAGTAGGGGCGGGACCTTGGGGATCAGCGGAGGAACGTAG
>JAEZYO010000593.1 GCA_023419055.1 Pseudomonadota bacterium
AGTTCGGCAAACGTGTGGTCGGGGACACGCTCGCGTTGCCGATCAGACACGCGCTCGCGCTCGATCTCGGAGTCTTCGAGCGCGCCGTGGACGCGTTCGGCGGCGTCACGGTGCACGTGCCCTGCGCGCTCCGCGACCGCTTCCTCGACTCTCGTGAGCCGACTGGTTACCGCTTGCTCGACGTCGACCCCGGAGACGTACGCATGGACGGCGCGACCGCTGCCCTCTACGTTCGGTCGCGTCACGGTAGGTCGGACTTCAGTCGTTCACGGAGACAACAGGCGGTCTTGCTCGGTTTGAGATCCGAGCTCGAGAGCGCCGGGGGAGTGGCTCGTCTGCCGGCGCTCTGGGAGGAGTTCGAGAGTTCCGTCTCGACCGATCTCAAGCGCTATCAACTCTTCGACCTCGCTCGGCGAGTGCTCGCCGCAGGTCCCGAGCGCCTCCACGGCTTGGTCATCAACCACCCCCATGTCAGGGCGCTCCGTACCGAGCAGGGTCAGGCGGTCCTCGAGCTCGACCCGGACGCGGTTTCGACGGCGCTCCGCTCCCTGTTCTCGGCACCTCGACCGGGAACTCCACCGAAAGGGGCGGTTTGTCCTGCCAAGGATGTCGCGCTCACGGCGGCCCGGAGCGCGGGTTCATAGGGCTCTATAAGGAGAAGAGAAGGGGCGGAGCCTTGCGCGCTGCGTCAGCTCTTCGGGATTGGACCGTTGTTGCGCCGGTTCTCGATCTCTCGGGCGACGACCCACGGAGCCAACAGCAGGCCACCCGGAGCTACCAGCACCAGTGTCCAAAGGAGAACGCGAACCAGGACCGCCATCGCAAGACTTTTCTATGCAGCCTGTATGCCACGTTGTAAAGCGCCCCGCCGCGCGAAAGATCAGTGCCTTTGTCGCGTCTAACGAGCTGCGCCCCCTGATCGGCTTGTCGCACTCGCTGTCGCGGTGACGCTATTCGGTCACAGCGAGTGTTACACACCTTCAGTCACCGTCCGGATCGCGCACCGCATCATGCGCCTCGAACGCGGTCATGCCTTGCGTTTCGGCAGGGCACTCGCAGCAGCAGGAGGTGACGGATTCTCGCTCGGAGCATCGAGCGAGCGGCGCCAGGCGCCGGTGGTTCTACCTCTTTGACGCGGCGCTCCGCGTCGACGAGTACCAGCGGTGACTCAGTGCCGGGCAGCGCTGACGGGCGCCCGCTCCCGCCGAGACACCGGGGTCAAGTCACGAGCGACGACCTTGGCCATGGGGACGTGCCGCAAGAACCAATCCCGCGCTCGAAACGCAACGAGCTCGAGCGCTCCGGACTGCTCGAACTCATGAGCTGCTCCGGGGATGACCTCGAGGCGCGTCTCGCAGCTCAATTTCGGTTGTACGGCTCGTGTAGCAGCCATGACGGGAACGTCGGCGCTACCCACGACGAGGAGGGTCGGCGCGCGCACGTCGGATAGCTCTTCTCCCGCGAGGTCAACGCGACCTCCGCGCGTCACGACCGCTCTGACCCGGTCCGACTCGTGCGCCGCAGCGACCAGGGCCGCAGCGGCGGCCGTGTTGTTCCCGAAGTATCCTATCGGCAGGGCCTGGGTCTCGAGCTGACGCCGCAACCAGGACGTCGCGAGGATCATGCGGCCTGCGAGCAGCGGGATGTCGAAGCGGAACTTCCCTCGTCGAGGATCGACGCGCGGCGCGAGCACCGGCGGAGGTCGCCGCGCATCGTGACCGAAGCGTTCGGCTTGCTCCTCCGACGGGGTCAAGAGATCGAGAGACAGCGTCGCGAAACCGGCTTGTTCGAAGACCGTCGCAACGAGACGCTCCCGGGCCGTGCGTCGTTCCGAGGCGTTTGGATGCGCCATGAGAACGAGCCCGAGTGACCCTTCGGGGACGCACAAGGTCCCGGCTATCTCGATGCCCGGCTCGATGACGACTCTGATCTCGTGCGGACGGGCGTGCATGGGAGCTCCCTCTCGGCGCCGCTCGCGCTAACCGCGATCCTCTGGATCGTCGAAAGGCTCGAGATCGACGTCGGTCGGAGCTTCGGTGTCCGAGAACATCGGTTGGCGTTCGGTGTCGGCGAGCGCGTCTTCCTCGATGAAGGTGATCTCGGCGTGGAAAGAGCTCGAGTTTCGTACGCGGTCCCATGCAGAAGTGGCGAGCGCGCCTGCACGCGGCCCTCGTACGGCGGCGGCGTCGCCGAACTCGTCGAATTCGTCGAACTCGTCCTCTTCGTCGCCGTCCTCTTCTTCTTCGGGCTCGTTGGTCCGTCCCGAAATCGCGGACAACCCCCGATACGGCGGGATGGGCTTGGCGTCGGGCTTGGTCGGGAGATCGTCTTCGCCGAAGCCGTCGTGGTCGGGTTGCGTCTGGCTGCGCTCTCGCATCGCTGGTCCCTCGGATCGAACGCCACCTTCTCTGCTCGAAGCATGCCAGCGCCGACGCGCGGGGTTGCAGGGAAATCGGCCCCGTTTGTCAGGGGATGTCGTGCGAGGGCCGCGACGAGATGCCCCTAGCGTGTCAGCCGTGTCGTGCTCGAATTTTTCAGCGTCGCGCTTACTCGATTGGGTGACTATCCCCACTAGTCCGGTGCCGGTACGATGCGCGGCCGTGACTCCCGATTCACCCCATCCGCGGCTTTCGACGCCGCTGCCTCAACTGGACGCTTGTGAGATCAAGGGCGACGAGTTCAGCGCGAGGGGCGAGCACGAGAGCGCCGCCGACGAGTACAAACGGGCGCTATTCTTGCTGGGCTCCGAGCGTAGTCCGCGCCGCGTCTCGTTGTACGTCAAGCTCGGAGAGACCGCGCGGTCCCTCGGCCGGTCGCGGGTCGCTCTCAACAATTTCGAGAAGGCGCTCGGCATCGATCCGGGGCATGGGCAGGCGTATCGCAGCTTCGTGGAGGTCGGGCTCGCAGAGCGTGATTTCTCGCTCATCGACGATCTGATGCGCCGGCGCGTGGCCGACCTGCCGAACGCCGCGGAAAAAGTCGCGGTCCACCGTGAGAACTATCAGCTCTGGCTCGACCACGCTTCGGATCCCGAGCAGGCGCTCGCCGCGCTCGTTCGGTGGCTCTCTTCGGACGCCTCGAGTCGCGAGGCGCTCGAGAACAAGGCGAAGCTCGAGGTGTCGCTCGAGCGCTACGCGGCGGCGATCGACACGCTTCGGATGCTCGCGTCGGCCACGGGCGGAGAAGCTGGCGCCGTCATTTCGTGTCAGGCTGCCGAGCTCGCTCTCGGCAAGCTCGGCGAGCCGCGCCGAGCGCTCGATCTCTATCTCTTCGCCCTCGATCTCGACGTCCAGTCGAAGGGCGCTGCGGACGCGGCGGAGCGCTTGCTGACCGAGCTCCGCGACTACTCGGGATTGGGGGACCTCTACGAGCTCCTCGCGAGCCAGGGGCGAAGCGACGCGCACAGGCTCGAGGCCCTCCGCAAGCTCGCTTCGCTCTGTCGCGCCGATCTCGGCGACCCAAGTCGCGCCGAGCGGGCTCTCACGCGAGCGGTCGAGCTCGCGCCACGAGAAGCCGAGCTATTCCGCGAGCTCGCGGCCGTCCAGGAAGAGCGCGGCGAGCTCGACGACGCGCTCGAACACGCGCGCCGCGCTCAGGAGCTCGAGCCTCGCGACGCGCGCGCCTACCACCGCATTTTCGACGTGTTCCAGGGCCTCGGCTTGGTCGACGGCGCCTTCAACACCGCGCTCGCGCTCGAGTACCTGGACGAGGCCGACATCAACGAGTCGGTGATCGCCGATCAGCACCGCCCGCAAGGTTTGCTCGCACCGAAAGCGGTGCTGAGCGAAGAAGATTGGGCGAGGGGAGAGTTTTTGCCCGAGCTCGATCCGCCGCTCAGCGAGCTTCTCGGCCTGCTCCGTCCGTTGGCTCTGGAGCATCGCCGCGCGGGCTCGAAGAGAGGCGCGCCGAGCTTCGACGAGCGAGAGCGTCAGGACGTGGCAGGTTCCACGGCCACGCTGGTCCGGGCGCTCGCCTGGGCGACGCGCGTGCTCGGGATCGAGGTGCCCGCGCTCTACTTGCGCGGGGAAGTCGACGGCGCGATTCAGGGCGTCCTCGCGGAGCAGCCCGTCCTCGTGGCGAGCCGTTCGCTCGGCAGCGGGCTCGAGCTACCGGAGCTTGCCTTCCTCTGGGGGCGCTCGTTGTTCTCGCTGAGGAAGGAGCAGCAGCTCGCGCTGGTGTTCGAAACGCCCGAAGCGCTCGCGGGACTCTTCGAAGCCGCGCGCGCCGTGACCCGCAAGGCGGGAAAATCGGTGCCGCCGAGCGCGGACCTGGTGAAGGCGCTCGAGAAGGGGCTCGACGGCGAGCGGCGCGAGCGCGTGAAGGCGTTGCTCGCGGAGCTGCCAGGATCGAAGGAGTGCGCCGAAATCGTGCTCTCGAGCTTCGAGCTCGGAGCCGTGCGTGCGGGGCTCTTGGTGTCGGGCGATCCGGGGAGCGCGGCCAGACTGAGCGAGCGCTTTCCTTTCGGACGGATGGCGCCGGTACCGCGACAGATCGACGCGTTGCTCGCGTTCAGCGTGAGCGACGCTTACCTCGGGCTGCGGCGGAGGCTCGGCGTCGCCGTGGGGCGAGGCTAGCCTCGAGTTGGGCGCTTTCTTGATTGCGGTCGAGGGGTGATGCCCACCCCGCGCCATGCTCGGCGGCCGTGCCGCCTGCGCGTGCCGCCGCCCCTCCCACGCGTCGCGCTGCGCGCGCCACGGAGGGGCAGACGCTGCGCGAGCAATGGGCCCGACGTGAGCTGCGATGCATCACGTCGCGGTATCCATCCAGATCGTTTTCTGTGAGGACGCACTGCCACGCAGCGTTTTCTCAGGAGCGAGCGTGCAGGACGTCTCGATCGTAAACAGCTTCGCTGTGCGGCAATGCTTCGCTGGGTGCTTCACGTCGGCCGCAACAAGCAACTTCGTGACGCTCATGACGGGCTGGGTGCTTGATCTGCGCCTGCGTACGGTTACCGAGGTCGTGCGTGCTGCTGGCGCAGTAGGCCGGAAACACCGGCGTCACCTGCCGCGACATGCTCGCTACATCGAGGCGCGCTTCTTGGCGCCAAAGACTTCTTGATCCAGCCGCAACAACGGCTGACTTACGCCAATGTCTTCGCCCTCTCGGTCGACTCTGTTGCGAGTGCTGCCTAGCGACTCCTCCCCCTGAGCCCGCCTGCGGGCGATTTGGGGGAGGCCGCCCGCCCGCAGCGCGGAGCGCGAGGACGGACGGGGTGGGGGCAGCTACCTGAAGCTGGTCATGATTTCCACGAGCTCGAGGCTAGTCGCCGCGCCGGTAGATGCTCTTCATCACCACGCTGAAGCCTTGGGTGTTCATCTCCGAGCGCTGCTCTCGCCCGCGCGCGTCCAGAAGGCTCAACGCTTCGACCTTGTCCATCTTCACGAGGACCGTCCCCGAGGGATCGTTCACCCGATGGGCATAGCCGATGCGCGACAGCTTCGTCGCGTCCTCGGATGGTCGGTACTGCTGAATGGAGAACTCGAAGGCGCCGCCCTTGGCGAGGCGCTGGGCGAGCTCGCGCTGCGTCCAGAGCGGGCTCGGGAGTCCGCGATCGTCGTCCGCCGAGACCGCCCCTGATACCGGTTTCCCAGCCTGATTTCCGCTGAACTGGTAGTTCTTGCCCTGCCCGCGCCGGAGCTCGACCTCGAGCGTCAGGCGACCGTTCTTGGCCTCGGTGAAGCGGCCGCTCACGATGCGGTCGGAAGCGTCGACCGAGGTGAGCGCGGCGTAGTCCTGCGTGACGAACAGGTTGGGCTCGCTGATCAAGAGCGCGAGGCCCGTGGCGATCAGTTGCCGTTCACCGTTCTTGCCCGGCAGCACCATGAGCCGCTCGTAGCCCGACGGGCGGCCGTTGACCTCGGCGGCGGAGATCTCGACGTAGGTCGGCGTCACGATAGACGGTCCCCGGTCGAGCGACTCGAACACGGAGCGAGCCACGCGGAGGAACGTCTGCTCGTACCCGAGCTCGTCGTGGAGACACATGCTGGACGCGCCGAGTCGGCTGTGGAACGCGAGCTTGAGCTGGCCGAGCGCTCTACCCTTGGGAGTGTTCGTCGTGTAGAAGCCGGCGAGCGTCGCGACGGGCGCCTCCCCGACGACCTCGACCGGCCCCGCCACGACCCGATCGAGCTCGAGCTCCTCCGCGAGCGACCCGATGATCGCCGCGAGCGCAGCGCCAGGATCCGGGTCGTTGTCGTACACGAAGCAGTGCACCGGGGCCTCGGAGCCGATGGGCAAGATCAGCTTCGAGAAGTCGGGCTCGGACGTGACCTCGGGCTCGCCCTTGACGAGAGCCCGAGCCCGGAAGCCACGACCCGTGAGCGCGACCGCCTCGAGCGCCGTCGCCTCGCGCTGCAGGAGCGCTTGGAGATCGAGCGACCGTGTCGCTGGCGCCACCGGCTTCGTCTCACCGGGAGTCGCGGCGGGCTGCTGGCTCTCGCGCCGAGCGCAAGCGAAAGTCGAGGCGAGCGCGAAGAGTACGCCGAGCGATCGGAAGGAGGAGAGGCTTCGCATGGGGGCTCCGATATCGGAAGAGGAGAGACTAAGCCGTAGTTCGAGAGCGCTTCGAGTCGTTTCTTGCCGATCGCGCCGAAGCGATTCGTCGTAGACGCTTGATGATCCAACCGTCGACGCTTCACGATGCGCAGGAGTCCTCAGTCCTGCTCGCGTCGGCGAGAGCGCGCACGAGTTGGTCTCGCCGGCTCACGGGCGGCCGACGTCGCGCGCAGCGGCGACGAGCTCCGGACGCCTGAAGCGCCGAAGCGAATCGAGCTAGGCCGATCTGCCGGCCGGCGGGAAAAAGCCTCGAAAATGCCGGAACGGCGGGCAAGTGGCATGCGATGTGCTCTGGTGCGCCCTCGCATGTCGAAGCGTGCTCAAAGGCTCGGTCGCCTCGCCGCGCTACTTTCATTCGCTCTCGTGACGTCCCGACCAGCGAGCGCTCGGGAGCCGAGTTGCCCGCGCTCGGATCGCTGTCACGACGGCTTCTACTTCAGGGCGGCGAGCGGCTTCACTGGCTACTCGGATGTCATCATCTCGGACGTCAACGCGGACGCAGGGCGAGATCCGGAGGCGAGCATCAGCGGCGTGGGCACCGCGAGTGAGCTCGCGATAGGCGGCACCCTGGGCCGCGGTCTCGTCCTCGGCGGCGGTCTCTACGGAGCGAACGTGCTGACGTACACGGTCACGGTCGAGCGCGGGGAGGAGGCGCCGCCGGAGCTCTTGCGGCCGAGTCAGCTCGCGCTCATCGGTCCCTTCGTCGACTGGTACACGGATCCCACCCGAGGGTTCCACCTGCAGGGCTCGCTGGGTCTCGCGCTCGGCGTCGGCCTCGAGCCCGAGCGAACCCAGCTTCATTTCCGGGAACCCGGCGTCGGCGGGGGGCTCATGCTCGGCTTCGGGTACGAATGGTGGATCGGAGACGATTGGAGCATGGGAGTGCTCGGGCGGCTCGGCATCGCCGTGCTCGGAGAAGAGGACGATCGCGGGCGCGATTTTTCGCGCGTCGCGGTGAGCAGCCCCGCTTTTCTGCTCAGCGTCACCTATCACTGACGAGCAGCGAGGGGCAGCGCAGGGTCGCCTTTCGTTCCACGAAGCACAACGAGCGATCGGCGCCTTCCAGCCCGTAGTCGACGCTCGTCGACCAGTAGTCCTCCGCCGACCAGCCGCAGCCACTCTCGAGCGTATTGAAGAAGCCGAGATCACGATCCCGTCGCCCTGCGAAGGAGCGGAGGCTGATCCAGCTCGCGAGGCCGCCCTTGCCGGCCCATCCTCCCACGACGACGACTTCGTGGACGGAGTCACCGTCGACGTCTAGCAGTCTATCGAAGGAAGCGAACCCTTCGTCGTTCGCGAAGCTCTCGATCAGCTCCCCATCGCGGAGGAGCATGAAAATCCGCTTCTTGGGCGCATCGGGCGTGGCGAGGCCACACGTTCCCGCAAAGAAGAGCACGAGCGTTTCTCGTCGACCTTTCTCGGTGAAGGTGCCGTCGAGGACGTCGAACACCTGACCGATGTCTTCGGGGCTGCCGACTCGCGCTGGGGCGAGGCCCAGCGAGCGGCACTCGGGGCCTGCCAGGTAGTCCGCGTAACCGCGCCGAACGAGCGCGAGCTCGGTCTCGGAAAGCTTTCGACCTTCCGATGGCTTGGCTTGTTGCTCGTCGTAGAGCAGGCGACAGTTTTCGCAAGGTGCCCGGCAAGCCGGAGGCGTTGAGTGCTGTCGTGCCCGCGAGGCGGCTCGGTCGAGGGTCTCTTCGAACGCGGAGGAGGCTCCGAGCGGCTTACTTTCGAGCGGTCGCGCCGCGCCGGAATCGTCGTCGCTCGGCGCGCTGGCTTGGCTCCATGCTCGAGGGGCGACAGCACCACGCGAGAGCGCCGTTTCTCGAGGGGCGCTGGAGCAACCCGCGACTGCCGCGAGGAGCGCTCCCACGAGCAGTGGGTCGAAGCGCGAGCGCAGGACTGACATGTGAAAAATGGTGCCACGGTCGCATGCTCGCGGTGGAGGGTTCATGACGCCTGGCGGCGAGGAAAGGGCGGAGTTTCCGCGCCCTTTTCCCACGCCTCCCCACATTGGAATTGCGTCGACACTGCATCCCGAACGCGAGCGCGACGCGTCATGACGCTGCGGCGATTCAGCGCGGCGGTGTGGCCCGATGCAACGCCACGCACGCCTGGCGAAGGCGCCTTGCTCGGCACATGTTACTTCGGAGTATGGAAGGCACGGTTCGAGCGCTGCTCCTCTCGGTTGCCCTTTCTTTCGGCCTCTCGCCGAGTCCGGCGAGCGCCGAAGGCCGCGCGCGGAACGACGCCGAGAACAAGGCGCCGCAAGCCTCGTCTGCCCGCGGTCGCTTCAAGCTCGTCACGTACAACGTGGCCGGTTTGCCGGATGGGGTTTCGCAGTCGCATCCGAGCGTGAACATGGTCCCGATCGGTAAGCTGTTGAACCGCTACGATCTGGCTCTCGTTCAAGAGGACTTCGCTTATGCGGCGGAGCTTCGGCGGCTGATCGCCCATCCGCACGTCACTCCGCCGTTCGTGCGCGGCGACCGCAAAGACTTCGGGGACGGGCTGAGTCAATTCGCGCGCTTGCCCTTCGCGGGGATTTTCCGAGAGGCTTGGCGCAATTGCCACGGCATCGTGGACTCGTACTTCGATTGCCTGACGCCCAAAGGCTTCACCTTTGCGCGCGTCGCGCTCGGCCCGAACATCAGCGTCGATATCTACAATCTGCACATGGATGCCGGAGCGAGTCCCGGCGACGTCTCGGCTCGCGCCGCTCAGATCGATCAGCTGGGCAAGGCGCTGGAGCGCTTCTCCGACGGGCAGGCAGTAATTGTGGCGGGCGACACCAACATGGGGCCGGAGGAACCCGCGCTCGCGAGCTTTCAGTCGCGCTTCGAGCTCATCGACGTCTGCCGAAAGCTCAGGTGCCCGGATCCCGGCCGCATCGATCGAGTCTTTTATCGGAGCTCGCCCAGCCTGAATCTTCAGGCGCGACGCTGGCGTCTGGACAAGGCGTTCGTCGACCGCCGAGGCAGGCCACTCTCGGATCATCTGCCGGTCGCCGTGGACTTCGACTGGAAGAGCTCGCCCGAGCTCTCGGCGAGCGCCCGCTGACGAGGGCGTTACCTCGGTGTGTTCTCAAGCGAGCGCCTGGTGAACGCGCCAGACGCCTGCTTGCGAACGCGCTTCGGGATCGCCGCTGAAACGCAGGAAGCCGCAGCTGACGAGCGTGTCTACCAGCTCTTCCGCCTCCAGATCCGAGCAGCCCAGGCGGTCCTCGACCAAGTCGCGGAGCACCGTTCG
>JAEZYO010000607.1 GCA_023419055.1 Pseudomonadota bacterium
CGCCGCGCGTGATTCAACAAGCGGCCGAGCGGATGACCCATGGGGGCGGAACCTGCTCCGAGCCCTGCTCCCGCGCAACCCCGAAGAACCGGAGCGTCGCCTGCCTTCGCCCACTGTTACGGCCGGAGGAAACCATCACGAAGGATGTTTCGCACCCACTCGCGCCGTTCGGACTTTTCGGCGCTCGCGCGCGCCCTGCACGCAACTCTCCTGCTCGCGATCGACGCGGGCATGAGCTCGCGCCCAGATGAAGTCGCTCGACTCGCGAACCTGCTCGACGTCGTCGTCGTGATCAACCATCGAGCGCTCATCGGGGCACACCCCGAAGGAGGGTGTATCGCTCGGCGAGACGGAAGCTTCGTCGACTTGCCACCGCTTCGTCTTTGCCGCCCGCGCAGGCGCTCGCTTCGAGCCTCGGCGGCACCCAGGTCGGCCGACCGAGCGCCACCGCTGCCCGCAGCGAGGGGCGCGGGGTCCAACATGACCAGAATACAGACGATCGAGCCTATTTTGGCTTCCCGTACCGTGGCGGGAGCCCTCCCGTACCGTGGCGGAGCCTTCCCGTACCGTGGCGGAGCCTTCCCGTACCGTGGGGGGACCCTTCCCGTACCGTGGGGGGACCCTTCCCGTACCGTCGTTGAACCCTCCCGTACCGTGGGGGACCCTTCCCGTACCGTGACGGAGCCTTCCCGTCCCCATGCGGGGAGGCTTACCAGCAGGTGCGGGAGGTCGACCGGCCTGTCCGGCAGTCTGAAAGGACGGTGCGGGAGGCTGAAAGGACGGAAATAGCGGAGCGGCGGTATCGCCGTTCCACTCACCGAGAGTACGAGCGCGTGACCTCGAGCAGCATCTGGAGTGTCGCGGCGCTCGGCCTGGGCCGGGGTCGGTCTCGGTCGCCGAGCGAGCGAGCGGCAAGCCACTGCTCGCGCCGACGCGCTCGCCTTCGACGTCGAAGACGGGTCGATTGCTCCGAAGGTCGCGAGCTCCCCTACGGACGCCAGAGTGTTCTCATCTACGACGACTTCGACGGTGAAAGGATGTGGCGATCATGGACGGGCAGAACTCCTGCTACGGCGGCCCCTCGTTTCAGATCTTCTTGCGAACGGATCGGATGTTCGTGAAGAGCGCCGCCTTCACCGAGCTCGCTCAGAGCTATTGCGGGATGTTCCACGTCGACCACCAGAAGAAGCGACTGGCGACCATGACGAAGAGCGGTTGCTGCTGGCACCAGTTCAACACATTCGTCGTGGTCGGCCGTGCGCCGGCCCTGATCGAGTCAATCGTCGAGGAATTGCTGCACGGGGCGAGCTCTTACCTGAAGCGCGAGACGAGCGGGCAAAAGGTCTCTAGCGAGTACTTCTTGCTCCCGCCCTCCGAATCGGGCTCTCAGCCGTTGCTCGCGTTCGATCTCGCGGTCGGTTCGGCGTCTCCGTGCACGCTGGCAAACGCGACGTCTTCCTGAGCGGCTCGAAGAGAGTCGCACCGGCGGACTGAGAGGCGTCGAGGTCGGCGCCTTGGAAGAACGCCGACCTCATCCGCAAACCCTAGAACCGCGCGCCCAGGTTCGCGTCCGCGCCCGGAACCAGATCTCGCTCTTCGTGCGCCATGCGATCGCTGCGACAGAGACGGATACCGAGCGCGGCGCGCGTTCGCGTGGAACTTTCGAGCTCACGAAGTCGGATGGACGTGGATCGGCGTCAGTCCCGCGAAGCAGTCGGTCGCGAACGAGCCGCGGCGCCTTTGCCCCCGTCGGCCGGCCACGAGGCCCATCGTCGCTCCCAGGCTCGAAACTGAGCGAAATCAGGCGAAGGCGCGGCTCGTCGTGAGGATTTGCTCGCGCGGCCCGCTTGCCCGAGTGCAGGCGAGAGCGGATAAATGGGTTTCGGCCGACGCTGGGCCGTGAACCCGCATGACCGTCTCCTGGCAGGCGATTGTCGAGGCGCTGCCGATTGCCGTGGTGGTGCTCACTCCCGAAGGCTCGGTGCGCTCGGTGAACGCTCGCGCCCTGAGTTTGACCGGGCACACGCGCGAACAGCTGCTCGGTCAGGACGTGAGCCTGCTCGTGCCCGAGCCGGGACGTCGTGAACTGATAGAACGAGCGCGCGCGCTCCTCGAGGCGGAGGGCAAGACCTCGTCGCTCGCCGAGCTCGAGGTAGAGGGGCGGCGCCGGGACGGAACCAGAACGCGCTTCCGCATTTCAATCGGTGCGCTCAGCGCGCGGGACGCGCTCGTGCTCCTCACGATCTCGAACGCCGAGCGGCGTGGCGCGACCGACACGGCGGTACGTGCAGAGGAACTCTTCCTCAACAGTCCCGAAGGCGTGTTCGCGATGCGGGTCACGGAGGACGGGCGCTTCGTTCAAGAAGCCTGGAACCCTACTGCGCTGCGGGTCACGAAGAGGACGCTCGATCAGGTGGTCGGACGCGAGGTGTCGGAGTTCCTTCCCGCGAGCGCCGCAGAGATCGTCACCGCCAAATATCGTGAGTGCGCGGAGCTCGGGTGCCCCGTCGAGTACGAGACCGAGCTCGACTTCGGCGACGGCCCGCGCGCCTATCATACGTTTCTGATGCCCATTTTCGGGGGAAGCGGCCGCGTGGAACGCATCGCCGCCTTCGCCCGCGACGTGACCGATCGACGGAACGTGGAGCTCGCGCTCCGCGAATCGGAGGCCATTTTCGCGACGGCTTTTCGGGCGAGCCCTTACCCACTCACCATCTCCGAGCTTTCGACCGGGCAGTACCTCGACGTCAACGAGGCGTTCCTCGCGCTATCGGGGTACACGCGCGACGAAGTGGTGGGTCGTACCTCGATCGAGCTCGGCATCTGGGTGGATCCGACGGAACGCGCGGCGCTCGCGCAGCGGCTGCGCGAGGGCGGAACCGTTCGGACGATGCAGCTCCACTTCTACGCCAAGGATCGGCGAATCGTGACCGTCCTTTGCAGCGCCGAATGCATCGAGGTCAAGGGCGTGAGCTGCATCCTCTGCGTCATCGAGGATCTCTCCGAGCGGCTTCGGGTCAATCAGGCGCTCCACGCCGCGGAGGAAGCTCGGAAGCGCGCCTCCGTGGACCTGCAGCTGATCTTCGACAACGCCGCGGTAGGGATGGCGTTGCTCGACGCACGTGGTCGCCCCATGCGCTGCAACGGCGCGCTCGAGCACCTGCTCGGCTACTCGGGCGCCGAGCTCGCCAGCCTGCAATTTTGGGAGCTCGTGCCCGAGGAGGACCGCGCCTCGGAGACCAGCGCGTTCGAGGAGGTGCTGGGCGGCAAGCGCGAGCGTCATCGGGTCGAACAGAGGCTGTTGCGCAAGGACGGCAGCTTCGCGTGGGCAGTGCTCACCGTGTCGGGAGCTCACGACGAAAGCGCGGGCTCGGCTTCCGCTCAGCGCTGCGTCGTCGTGGTGGAAGACATCTCGGAGCGCCGCCGGGCCGAAGAGGAAGCTCGCGAATCGCAGGAGATCCTGAGCGCCGCCTTCCGCGCGAGCCCGGACTGCATGGCGATCACCGATCTTTTGACCGACCGCTACGTGGAGATCAATCCTGCCTTCGAGCAGACTTTCGGCTACGCACGCGCCGAGATCCTCGGCCGTACTCCGGACGAGCTCGACCTCTTCGTCGAGCGCGCGGAGAACCAGCGCTTCCGCGAGGCCCTCCAGCGATCCGGGCGCCTCCGCCACCTCGAGACGCAGATCCGCGCTCGTGACGGCCGGGTCCTGACGGTGGTCGGGAGCGCGGACATCGTCCAGATCAAGGGGCGCCCGTGCGTGCTCCGCGTCACCCGGGACGTCACGGAGCGACGCCGCCTCGACCGAGAGAGGGCCGCGCTTGCGGCTCAGCTCCAGCAGGCGCAGCGGCTCGAGGCGCTCGGCACCCTGGCGGGCGGCATCGCCCACGACTTCAACAACATCCTGACGGCTTCGGTCACGTACACCGAGCTCGCGCTGCTCGACGCCACGGACCCCGACGCGGTCCGAGAACACCTCGCCCAGGTCACGCACGCCAACGAGCGCGCGCGCGATCTGGTGCGGCAGATCTTGGCCTTCAGCCGGCAGCAGAAGCCCGGCCGCCGCGCGACGTCGCTCGAAGCCGTGGTGCGAGAGGCCCTCCGCTTGCTACGCTCCACGCTCCCCAAATCGGTCACGCTCGAGAGCAGCTTCGCGCCGGACACGCCGACCGTCCTCGCCGATCCGACCCAGATTCACCAGGTGGTGATGAACCTGTGCACGAACGCGGCGCACGCCATGAGCGAGGGCGCGGGGGTTCTCGGCGTCACGCTCGATCGTGTCGACGCCGATCCGGATCTCGCGGCGAAAGTGCCGGGCATCGAGCTCGTCCGCTATGCGCGGCTCACGGTTCGCGACACCGGCGCGGGGATGAACCAGGAAACGCTGGCCCAGATCTTCAATCCGTTCTTCACCACCAAACCTCCCGGCGAGGGCACCGGGCTCGGATTGTCGGTCGTTCACGGCATCCTCGAGAGCCACGACGCGGCCATCCACGTCGAAAGTGAACCGGGCGCCGGCACCGTCGTCGAGTGCTACTTCCCCGAACACGCCGAGCCGCTCGCGCTCGACGAGGCGGAGGACGCGAGCCTTCCGCGCGGACACGGCGAGCACGTGCTCTTCGTCGACGACGAGGCGCCGCTCGCGAACGCAGCGCGGCTCGGCCTCGAGCGCCTCGGCTATCGGATGACCATCTGCACCGATCCTGCTCAGGCTTTGACCCACTTCGCCGCGGCGCCCGAGGACTTCCAGCT
>JAEZYO010000713.1 GCA_023419055.1 Pseudomonadota bacterium
ATCCAGGGCTGGTCGCACTCATTGGTTTCGCTCGCCCACTGGTCGCAGGTCGCTTCGTCCCACTCGGTGCCCGTGGGACGCACGTTGGTGCAGGGCGCGCTGGTGGTGCCGCCGTTGCCGGTGCCGGTGCCGGCGTTGCTGGTGCTTCCGCCTGTCGTCGGGGAACCACCAGAGCTGCTCGTGCCTCCAGACACCGAGGTGGTGCCTCCAGACCCCACGCTGCCGCCGCTGGAAGCGGCCGAGCCGCCCGACGAAGCGGCCCCCGTCCCCTGGTTCCCAGGTTCAGAAGCGCCGGAGCAGCCGAAGGCAATCAGTACCAGCGAAGTGGTGAAATTTTGCAGCAGGAACGGTCGCACTAAGTTCTCCTTCAAGTCAGGATCCGATTCCCGGCAACTCCACTGAGTGATCACGGTTGGGGCGAGCTTCGCCACAATACCGAGGAAGGCTCAATTCGAGAAGGTCCGAGCGGCTGGCGCGGGGCGCGTGTGGGTCACAAAGTCCCAAGATGGGAATGCGATTCCGCGCTCATCGACCGGGCCCGGCGCTGAGTAGGTTCATCGACTACCTGTGGTCACTGAGCGATGCACCGGCGCACGCGCGCGAGCGGATCTTTCCGAGCGGCACCCTCGAGCTCGTCGTCAACCTCGCCGAGGACGCGTTCAGGATCTCCTGCGCGCCGGCGTCGGGGGGCTCGCTCGGTCGCTTTCCGGGGGCGATCGTCTCCGGCTGCTACGCGGCGCCCTTCGAGATCGACACGCGCGCTCACGCTTCCATCGTGGGTGTCCACTTCAAGCCTGGAGGCGCCGCGGCGTTCCTCGGCGTTCCTCCCGGCAAGCTCGCGGATTCGCACCTGGCGCTCGATGAGCTCTGGGGCCCTCGAGCGTTCGAGCTGCGCGAGCGTCTCTGCCTCGCTTCGAGCTGGAGCGAGCAAGCTCGCATCCTCGAGCAAATCTTGAGCGACCAACTCGCGCGTGGTCGCGCGCCTCGCCGTGCGGTGGCACCGTCGCTCGTCGCGCTCGAGCGCCCCCGAGCAGAAGTCGGTAGCGTCGCCCGAGAGCTCGGCTTGAGCCATCGACGCTTCATCGAGCTCTTCTCCGAGGATGTGGGGATGACCCCCAAGCGATACGCTCGGGCGCGCCGCTTTCAGCGCGCGCTCGCGATGGCGAAAGGAAGCTCGGCACCGGGCTGGACCGAGATCGCGCTCGCCTGCGGCTACTTCGATCAAGCTCACCTCTGCCGAGAGTGGGTCGAGCTCACCGGGGTCTCTCCCTCGAAGTTCGCGGCGTCGAGCGACCGCCGAGTGAAGGACAATCACCTCGCGCTGGGCTGAGGGGTCAAATCCGTCCAAGACTCCCGCTCTGTCGCGCCTTAGATTTCGAGCAACGGAGGACAGGATGGCAAAACCGTCGACACTTTTTGCCGCTGACACGCAGGCAGCGGTAGTCCGCTATCAGGTGCGCGACGTCGAGCGCGCGCTGACCTTCTACACCGGGCAACTCGGCTTCGAAGTGACGCAGCGCTCAGGACCCGTGATCGCGATTGTCACCCGCGGTCACTTGCACCTGATCCTGAGTGGCCCGGAGAGCTCCGGCTCTCGACCGATGCCCGACGGCCGCGCGCAAGAGCCGGGCGGCTTCAATCGTATCGTGCTCTACGTGGAGAAGCTCGACTCCACGATCGCCTCGCTCGAGAAAGTGGGCGCGCGATTTCGGAACTCGGTTCAGGTGGGGCCCGGCGGCAAGCAGATTCAAATCGAGGATCCCGACGGCAACCCGATCGAGCTGCACGAAGCTCCGAGCGACGGCTGAACGTCGCGCGCTTCATCCAAACTCCCGATCTCGAAACCACGGAGAACGCGGCCACGAGGCTCGACGGGTACGCTGCGACGTCCGACCCGGCGGCGGGTCTTCGTCCTTCGAGAAAAGGACATTTGCAGATGAAGTGGGATCGTTCTCGGGCGGCGGAGGCATTGCCGTACGAGTACACGTGCGAGGGTGAGCCGTTCGCGTCGGGCTACTCGCCGGAGCTGCGCTGGACCAAGGCGCTGAAACACACGCAGGCGCCGGCAGGTGCAAGAACGGGGGAGTCGGCGTGCGACGACGTCGGCTCCCCGCAGTCCTCCCGGTCCGAGCTCGCCTCGCGCGGCGGCTCACTCGAAGCGGAAGGAGTCGAGCTCGAACGAGTCATTGCCGGTGAAGACCAAGCAGAGATCGTGTGGCCCGGAGGTCGAGCTGATCGGGCACGAAATGTCGGCAAACGTGCTGGCCTCGCCGGTGGCGGTCACGGCGCAGGTTCCGAGCGAGCTGCCCGGCTCAGCCGTGAAGTCGTCACAGCCGTCGACGCGAATTTCGATGCTTCCGTCACCCGAGGTCGAGGCGACTCGCGCGTGGAACAGCGTGACGCCGTCATGGAAGTCGACCTGCGAGTAGCCGACCCAGTCTCCGGTATCGATGTCGACAATGTGGACGCCGGTCTCTCCGTTGCCGTCGACTTCGATCCCGCGCTGGGCAGCCATCCTCTCGGCCTGGATCTCGGTGAGCCCGTCGAGACACTTGAGCTGCTCGACCGTCGAGCTTTCGGTGCTCATCGCCAGCTGTTCGATGGCGTCACCCGTGTAAGTGAGCTTCTGGATCGCGATGCTGCGCTGGTAGCTGTTGGTCCCGCCGCCGTCCTGCTCGAGCTTGCGGTTGTGATAAAACAGGTACGAATCCCCACCGAACTCGATGATCGAGCCGTGGTTGTTGTTGTAGCTGTTGATGGGGCCGTTCGTGAGGATCGTGCCGCGGTGCTGAAACCCGGTCATCGGGTGGTCGCTGGTCAGGTAGTCGAGGTACGCGGCGTGTCCTTCGAAGTCGGTCGAGTACGAGAAGTAATACGTCGAGCCACGCTTGTGCATGAACGAAGCTTCGAAGAAGGCCGGCGCGACGATGGTCGTGGCCGAGTCGTCCTTTAGGCTGATCATGTCGCCGTTCAATCGGATCACCCGCGCGTTGTCGCCCGTGCCGCTCGGCCCTCCGCCGAAGTAGAGGTACGCCTGACCGTCGTCGTCGACGAAGCACGCCGGATCGAACAGCCAATCCACGTCTTCGGCACCCGGGACGCTCTTCGTCAGGAGCGGCTTACCCAGGGGATCCACGAAGGGGCCGCCCGGATCGTCGGCCACCGCGACGCCGATGCCGCTGCCCGAGTCGGGGATGTAGAGGTAGTACTTGCCGTCCTTCTCGCACGCATCGGGCGCGTACAGGTTCGGTGCCCAGGGCAGAGCGGACGCCTCGATGATCACGCCGTGGTCCTGCCAGTTGACGAGGTCGTCCGACGAGTAGGCGTGATAATCGACCATGTCGTAATCGGTCTGCCCGTCAGCGTCGTGCGACGTATAGACGTACACGCGATCGCCGAACACCTTGGCGGACGGATCGGCGGTGAAGATGTGGCCGACGAGCGGGTTGCGTGCGCGACCATTGGGCGTGCAGCTCCCTCCGCCGCTGCCGCCTGCTCCGTTGCTCGCGGGAGGCTCCATCTCATTGCCACATGCCATCAGAAGGGCGATCAGGGCGGCGGTCAAAGGGGCCGCCAGCCGTGCCGGCTCTCGCGGTGGTGCGTGAAGAAAGGTCATGACGCGCGATCGTTTGCGGTGAGGGGAGGGCTAGGGCGCCGCGTAGAGGCGAAGCTCGTTCATCGTCCAGAAATGCCCGGGGACCGGCTGCTCCACGCTGATCCTGATCCGGTCTGCCTCGATGGCACGAGGCAAGACCAGGCGAAAGACGAACGTTTCTGGAGCGAAGATCTGTTCGCGATAGAAGCGAACGTGGCTCTGCTCGGCTATCGTCGCGAGCTCCTCGCCGTTCCTTCCCGCGCTGAGCCGATACGAGACGGGGACGTCCATGACCCGTCCGGGTGCCTCTATTTCGAGCGCCGAGATGGCGCGCGGCCGAGCGAGCTCGAGCTCGAAGGATTGTCCCCGCGCCTGAAAGCGCCCGCTCGTCCAGTAAGTGTCTGCGTTGCCGTCGAGAGCCAGGCCAACGCGCTCCGCGCCGAGCAAGGAATGCGCTCTGAGCTCGCCCACCGGAATCGGGCGAGCGCCTTCCGGCAGCGCCGGGACGGTCAAGAGCTCGAGACTCGGATCCGTGGTGTTCAGAAGCGTGAAGACGCTGTGCGAGCCCTGCTGGAAGGCGAGGCGATAGTCATCGGGGCGCGCGGCGAGCTCGGACGAGAGCCTCCTGCTGCCGGGCATGAGGTCTTCGCCGAAGACGACGATGTGGCGAGTGCCCATCGCGAGCAGCGCGCGGCGAGCTCCGTCGTCGGGGAGACGGTCGAGCGCGCGCCGCGCGAGCTCGGTGACCGGGGGCTGCCAGCTCGACTGCCCGTTCACGAAGCGATGCCGGTGATAGAGCGCGAGATAGTTGTGGAGCGCCATGCCGGCGTCACCGCGGAAGCGTTCTCGTCCGGTGTTTTGCGGCGCGAGCGCGAGCAGATCGCGCTCGGGGAGCGACGCCGCGAAGCGTAGCACCTCGGGAACCTGCTCTTCTGCCCAGACTCGTTCGAGCGGATGCGGGAAGGAGCGGAGCTCGAAGCAAAGCGCACCCAACAGAAGTCCGCAGCCGAGCAGACGCGAGCGCTGATCGCGGAGCTTCGAGGAGAGGAAGGCGCCGCCGAAGCCCGCGAGCACGCAGAGAACGAACGTGGTCGTCACCGCCTGCCGGCTCACCTTACGGATGCCGTTGAAGCCGGGAAAATAGGTGTGAAAGTAATAGTAGAGCCCGCGCACCGGCGCGCCGTCCCACGAGAAGGGGTGAAGGCCCAGGAACATCACGACTGCCACGAGCAGGACCGCGAAGTACAGGCCTCGCGTCCCGCCGAAGGGGTGGGCCACCTGGCGACGAGCGAGGAGCCACGCGCCGGCACCGAAGACGACGGCGCCGGGCAGCATGCTGTGTGCGAGCAACGTCACGGCCACGGCGGAGGCGCCCAGCGCGGACCACATGAGGAGGGTGGTGAGGATTTGCTTCGCGCTCTGCTCGCGCAACCTGCGCCACGCCGGGACCGCAAGTCCGAAGAGCGACAGCGAGAGCACCGTGAAGCCGGGAAACGCGATCTCCTCGGGGGCGCCCCTCGACGCGCCCCGGT
>JAEZYO010000714.1 GCA_023419055.1 Pseudomonadota bacterium
TAATAGTCCCAGATGGTCGAGCCGAGGGCTGCTCGCGTGGCAGGTGCCCCCGAACGGACGCTCTCTTCCAACCGCCCCCAGGGGAGCCAGTGGCCCGGCGCCGTCTCGGCCACCAGAAACGCCCGCATCGAGCCGAACACGTCCGAGCGCAGGCACTCACCCACCGGAGTGAGCGAGAAGCGGCCACCCGGCGCTGCTGCGAGCACGCCGGTGCTCGCGAGCGCGCGCAGCAGGCGATGGAGCGCGGCCGGGTTCGCGTTGACGAGGGGGGCGAGCTCCTCGGCCGTCTTCGGGCCCGACGCGAGCTGGTCCGGGACGCCGAGGCGCGCGGCGGTAGCCGCAGCCTGGGCAGCCCAAATGCCGGTCACGAGGTCGAGTATGGCGGCGGTCGGCGGCGCTCCCGCGTCGTTCTGGTTCATGGCTTCTCCTCCTCGATGGTCTCTCGACGGTCAGGCCCGCTCGGCAGCGCTCTCCGCGAGCGCGGCGGCGAGGAGCGATCTCGCCGACCAGCGCATGAGGGAGACCGCTTCCTTGCGCGACAGGCCGGCGACGTCGGTGAGCCAGACCATGGCTTCGATGCCGACGGCGCTGCGGATCGCGAGCACGAGGCGCCGCAGCTTCTTCGCCGAGACGCGGCCGCGGAGCGGCGCGAGCGCCTCCTCGATCCAACCCACGGCGCGTCCCTTGCGCAACACGAGATCCTTCCTCTCGCCCCGGCCTTCGAGCGAGAGCCGCAACATCGTGCGCTGCTGCGGCTCGGAGTAAAGGAGGATTCGAGTCAGCTCCTCGATCACGACGTCGAGGCGCTCCTCGGCCCCTTCCGGCGGCTCCTCCGGCAAGAGCGAGGTGCGCTCGATCTCGGGGTGCGCCGCGTACAGCAACGCTGCCTGGCTCGCGAAGTAGCGGTACGCGGTGGTGCGCGAAATCCCCGCCGCGGCTGCGGCCTCCTCCACGCTCGGCGCGGAGCCCTCGGCGACGAGCTTTCGCGCAGCCTCGATGAGCACCTGCCGGGTGCGGAGCTTCTGCCGCGTGCGGCCCACGAGCTCGTACGCCGGGGGCGCGGCGGGCGTCGTTGACATGCCGCATACGGTACCATAGTCTCTTCATGGGACTAAAGTCCCATGAAGGAGGATGGCGATGCGAAGCGTGCACATCGTTCGAGCGAAAGGCGAAGGTGAGCGCCGCTGGTTTTCGGGCGGCGGGGTCCACGTCTGGAAGGCGTCGGCCGAAGAGACCAGTGGCGCGCTCATCGCGCTCGAGGACTCGCTCGAGCAGGGCAAGGTCACGCCGCTCCACCAGCACCCCGAGCAGGACGAGCTCGTCTACGTGCTCGAAGGGGAGCTCCGGGTCAGCATCGCAGGCCAGGAGTATCGCGTGGAAAGTGGGGGCACGATGTTTTCACCGCGGGGCGTGCCCCACGCGTTCGAGGTCGTCTCCCCATCGGCGCGCATCCTGATGGTCCAGACGCCGGGTAGCGGGGAGGCCTTCTATCGAGAGGCGAGCGAGCCGCTGCTCGAGCCTGCGAGCGCGGGGCGCGTGGACTTCGCGCGCATCCGCGCGGCCGCGCTGAGCACGGGCTCGACGGTGATCGTGGGGCCGCCGCCCTTCGCGCGTGAGGAGTAGTAGGCTCGGGCGACTCGCGTGAAGCTTTCGCCGTTCCGAGTACCGCGCGTTCTCGATCCAGCCGGCGCCGGGGTACCGCGGCAGGCACGTCGTGACGGCGAACAGCGAGTGGGTCTTCGACTTCGAAGGCTACACCGAGCGGCGCTTCTACTTCGCCGAGCTCGAGCGGCTCTGGCGCGAACGAGAGTCCAGATGGGCGGCCACGCTGGTCGAGCTGGAAGTAGACCCTGCGGGCTGGGATTTTTGCCTGACGTTGTCGAAAGACGGCGCTCCTGCGCGTGCGAGAGGCTGCGCCGTTACGATGGTTCCACCCCGAGCGCAGGCCCCAACAAACCCACGACCGACCCGTCTCGACGAGAGACGGCGCGTCTGAAGGGGCGCAACGGCGTTTTAGGAAACTTCTAAGATTTGCGGAGGGAGCATTTAGGAACGCCCCGACGGAGAACGACGCATGGTTCTTCGCATGCAGACTTCCACTCGATGGTGCGCTCTTCCTTTGCTTCTGCTCCTCGGCGCGGCCGCCTGTAACTCGACCGACTCGGACGATGACTCGGACGCTGAGCACGCGGCTGGTGGTTCGGCCGGCAGCTCCTCGCAGGATCCCGACGGCAACGAGGGAGGCGATGGTCCGGACGGTGAGGGCGGCTCGGGTTCGAAAGGCGATCCCGGTGACCCCGGTGACCCCGGTGACCCCGGCGACCCCGGCGAGCCGGTCGCGTCCAATCGCTTCTTCTTACCGACGGGTGAGCCCGACAACACGTCGGCGCCGAGCGTCGAAGTGGACGCAGACGGCGCCCTTCACGCGGTGTACCCGGCCTACGCGGGCGGAGGCGCGTATTACGCGTACTGTCCCGAGGATTGTTCGAGCTCGAAGGACGTGAAGGTCGTGTCGTTCGCGACCGAGGGGACGGTCGCCAACGCGATGCTCGCCCTCACCAAAGAAGGGCAGCCGCGGGTCTTGCTCTCCTCGTACTCGAAGGTCTACTACGCGGAGTGCGACTCGAACTGCGGCAGCGAGGCGAGCTGGAGCGTGAACGAGATCCTCGATCACGACAGCGAGAACGAGATCTCCGGCGAGGCCTTCGCGCTCGATAGCCAAGGCAACCCGCGCTTCTTGATGCACGTCTACCGCGCCTATCTGGGCATCGGGCAGGACGACCCGTTCACGTGGTACGCGACCTGCGACGCCGACTGCCTCGACGGAGAGAGCTGGACCTACTCGGAGATCGCGACCGAAATCTGGGAAGGGACCGCGCTTCGATTCGACGCCGAGGACCGCCCGCACATCGCGACCGTGATCAACGTCAACGAGGGCGAAAACGCGGGCAACAAGCTCTCGGCGTACCTCACGTGCGAGAGCGGCTGCACCACCGCCGACGATTGGAACGGCATCGGCTTCGTGAAACCCTACGAGAACAATGTCGCCGTCGTAGACATGAAGCCCGCGGTGTCGCTCGCGCTCACGAAGAATGGCGAGCCCCGGCTAGCCGTGCTCGGCACGGACGAGGAGGGCGCGAAGAACCTGCTCTACTTCGAGTGCAACGAGAACTGCACCGAGGACAACTGGGTCGGGAGCCTGCTCAGCAACCACGAAGAGATCGAGCAGGGGCTCGACCTCGCGCTAGATGCCCAGGATCGTCCGCGCCTGGTTTACACGCTCGACTTCAACATCGGGCTCCTCTACTGCGACGACGAGGTGTGCGGCGGCCCTGATTCCACCTGGGACCTCGCCAAGGTCGAGCTGGGCAGCGAAATGGATCCGGACGAGATTTTCCTCTGGGACAACTGCAACGTGGGCGCCTGGTTCTTGCACGGACCCTCGGTGGCGATCACGCCGAGCGGCGAGCCGCGCGTCGGGTATCAGGCGCGTGACATCAGCGGCGGCTGGTCCAACCCCGATCCGACCAAGCCGGACTGCGTCGCCGGCACCGACATGACCTGGTCGAGGCTCGCCGTCATGTCTTCGTACGAGTGACCACTCTGCCGCGCTCGCGGCCCGTAAGTCGACGCGGGCGCGGTCTTCGGCGCGCGCCCTCGCCGGGG
>JAEZYO010000759.1 GCA_023419055.1 Pseudomonadota bacterium
GGGCCGTCAGCTCGCAAAGGGCATCACCAAGGTGTGCGTCGACGATGGTCGTAGAGATGATGGGGGCCCGAATGTCGGAGGCGGCGCGAGAACGAGCTCCACGCGCTAGGTCGGCTGCAAAGGGCCAGGCCCATTCGTGCTCTTTCGATTGAGGGATGCGCTCGGGCTGTGGCCGAAGGTGAGTGAAGCTCCCCCGGTTCGGTAGACAGGCAAATCGAAGTAAACTGCCTGGAGACCGGATCTCATGCCCAAGTCACGAAAGAACTACACGGAAGAATTCAAGCGCGAAGCGGTACGCGCGATGGAGCTCCGCGGGGAGCGCACAGTCGGCCATATCGCTAAGAGCCTAGGTGTCCCCGAGAACATGCTGCACCAGTGGCGCAAGAAGCTCGGGTCGCAAATCGCAGACACGTCCGAGGAGACGCCGGAGCAGGAGCTGAAGCGGCTGCGACGCGAAGTGGCTGATTTGAAGCGGGAGCGCGAAATCTTAAAAAAAGCCACGGCCTTCTTCGCCAAGGAGAACTCGTGACGCCCTACGAGTTCATCGAAGCGGAGAAGGCGAACTACAGCGTGAGCGAGCTGTGCTCGGCGCTCGAGGTGTCGCGCAGCGTTACAGCAAGTGGCGCACAGCCAGCCCGAGCCGGAGAGCTCGCGAAGACGAGCGCCTCACCGCCCACGTGAGGGCCATCCATCAGCGAAGTCGTCGTACGTACGGGAGCCCGCGTGTTCATGCGGAGCTTCGTGCTCAGGGTCAACGTGTCAGCCGCAAGCGCGTCGAGCGTTTGATGCGCGAGGAAGGGCTCCAGGCCCGTAGAAAGCGCCGCTTTCGTGTCACGACGGAGTCCGGCCACGGCCTGCCTGTTGCGCGCAACGTCTTGGCGCGCCGCTTCGCTGCTGACGCTCCGGACAGCGCATGGGTCGGCGACATCACGTACATCTGGACGGCTCAGGGGTGGCTCTACCTCGCCGTCCTGCTCGACCTCTTCTCGCGGCGGGTCGTGGGTTGGGCGCTGCGTCCAACGCTGGCCGGAGAGCTCGCGACGGAAGCCCTGGAAATGGCCCTGACGCGTCGCCAGCCGCCTCGCGGCCTGATTCACCACACCGACCGCGGGTGCCAGTACGCGGCTCGCGAGTACCGGGATGTGCTCGCCAAGAGAGGCATCACTTGCAGCATGAGCCGTCGTGCCAACTGCTGGGACAACGCTGTCGCGGAGAGCTTCTTCGCAACCCTGAAGGCAGAGCTCGTCCACGATCGCGAATTCGCCACCCACGCCGAAGCTCGCGCCGCTATCACCGACTACATCGAGAGCTTCTACAACGCCGAACGTCGACACTCAGCCCTCGGTTACGTCAGCCCCATCGCCTTTGAACTTGCCAGCAAGGAGTCGATTGCGGCATAGTTTTCTCTGTCCACTGAATCGGGGGATTTCCAGTGGACCGCGTGGTCGGAGCACGAGCACGTCGCTTCACGGCGGTGATTCGCTTCGAGCCGCAAGGCGAGGGGACGAACTACACCGCGCACGTCGTGCACCCCGACGAAGCGAGGAAGAGCAAGCACGACGGGATGGGCTTCGTCGACGGGTGGGGCAGCGCCACGGACCAACTCGCTCGAACGCTGCGTCGTCGATTGGCTCCGTGTTTGCGCGAGCGATGGTTACTTTTGAGACACCGCACTCGAAGAGTTTAGAACGCCAATGTTAGGGGGCCGTTCGACTCGATCTTTTGCGAGTGAGGCGGCCGTGCGCGGAGCGTAGTCACCCTTAGGGGTTTGACGCCTCGGCGGGCGGGGAGAGCGAGCGGAGGCGGCGAAATAGCGGTGATTTCAAAGTAAATCGGGCTGTCCATCGGGGTGCGAACGGCCACGCAGCTCGTGCTGTGGCGTGCGCCTTGGGTACCGGTTTCACTGGATCTTTTTGGCGCTACTAGCTTCTTGAAAAGCGTCAGAAATCTTTGGTCCATCCGAGGGGCCACGTGACTCCGCTTGGGAGTGAACCCCGCACCAGAGCCTACTGGTGCGCGCGGAGTGCCGTGACGATGCCGAGGTCGATTCGAGCGAAGACGTCTGCGACGTTCGAACAGAGCAACCGGCACTCCCTACCCACTTTCTTGGGGATGAGATTTATCTCATCCCCGTCTGGAACTCTGCAGAGACCAAACGAGAAAGAACTCGTCTGTTTGGTCCTAACCGCCGGTACTAGAGACGGAAGCTTGTCGGGCTCCGTTCGTTGAAAGGTCGTTGCCAATGAAAGAAAAGCGGATTCTGGTCGCTGTGGGAGCGCTTTCCGCCGCGCTCGCCGCGTGTACAGGGGGCGTTGACGGAGGGAAGTCGGAGGGAAGCGGCTCCGGTTCCGGTTCTGGTTCTGGTTCCGGTGGCTCGAGCAACGGTTCCGGAGGCGGCACGGGGGGCGGTGATATCTCCGACCCGACCAAGTGTGTTCCCGGCATCCCGAACACGACTCAGCTCCCGCGTCTCTTGAACCGGGAGTACGACGCCGTAGTGCGCGACTTGCTCGGCGTCACGAACCTCGCGAGCACGGGCAAGCCCCCGTCAGCGAACCTGATCGCTGACCATGACGGCGCGATGAACTTCGATACCTGGGACGCGTACCAGGACGTCGCCGAGCTGATCGCTACGGAGGTGATGACGGGCACGCTCCGCTCGAAGTTCATTCAATGCGATCCGGCCGCCGCGGGCTGCTTGACGCAGACGATCAAGGACTTTGGGCGCAAGGCGTTCCGCCGGCCGCTCACCGACCTCGAGGTGCAGCGCTTCGAGAAGCTGAGCCAGACGACCCCGGCCGGCACCCCCGAGGAAGTGGCAGAGACGACCCTCTACTCGTTCCTGGTTTCCCCCTCCTTCATCATGATCCCGGAGCTCGCGCCCGAGGTCGAGGGCTCGGCCATCAAGCTCAGCGCGCACGAGGTGGCGGCGCGCCTCTCCTTCTTGCTCTGGGGCTCCGTTCCGGACGAGGAGCTCAGCATGGCGGCCGACAGCAACGCGCTCGGCACCAAGGAGCAGATCCTCGCTCAGGCGGAGCGCATGATCGCGATCCGCGAGAAGACGGGGCCGCTGGTGGCGAACTACCACCGCTCCTACCTCCAGATGGAGACCACTCACTGGTGGAAGGTCCAGCACGACAAGACCATCTTCCCGTCATACTCCGAGACCGCAGCGCCGACGCTGCTCGCGGAGCTCGACGCCTTCTTCGAAGAGGTGGCGTTCGGCGGTGGCTCCTTCAAGGACATCTTCCTCAGCAACGTCGGCTACGTGACGAACGAAACGGCCGCGCTCTACGGTCTCGATCCGGCGGCCTACGGCCCGACGCTCACTCGCGTGGAGTTCGACCCCGCCCAGCGCCCAGGTTTCTTGACCCGCGCAGGGTTCTTGAGCTCGTTCTCGAACTTCGACGCCACGAGCCCGATTCTCCGCGGAGCGTTCATCACGGTGAACATCCTCGGCGTCGACCCGGGCCCGCCCGCTCCCGAAGCGCTCACCACCCCTGCGCCCCCCGGCGAGTACAAGACGCGCCGCGCCTACATCGAAGCCCTCACTGGCCAGGTCGGTTGCGCTCACTGCCACATGCCGTTCGTCAATCCTCCGGGCTTCGCGCTCGAGAACTACGACGCCATCGGCGCCTGGCAGACGGTCGACCGACTCGGTGATCCGATCAACTCCGCTGCCACGGTCACCTTCAGCGAGGACAACGTGAAGGACATCACGTCGCCCCGCCAGCTGATGGAGGAAATCGGAAACGGTCCGCAGGCCAAGCGCATCTACGCCGAGAAGTGGGTTTCATTCGCCTACGGCCGCGCACCGAACTCGAACGACGCCTGCGTCGTCGAAGATCTCAACGGCAAGCTCGCCCAGGATGGATACACCGTCCTCAATCTCCTCGCTGATTTGACTCAAGCAGATTCCTTCCGTCTGCGAACCCGCGCCAACTGACCAGGGAAATCCGGACCATGAAGAAGCAACTGAACCGAAGAATTTTCCTCCGCGGCCTCGGCGGAGCCGCCGTCGCCGCCCCGTTCCTCAGCTCCCTCGCCGAGCGTCACGCCAAGGCGCAGTCCGTCCCCGCCGCGGGCTCGCCGAAGCGGCTGATCGTGATGTTCACGCACTACGGTTGCATCACGACCCGTTTCTTCCCGGCCAAGGCGCACGGCGCGCTCACCGCCGCAGACCTCACGTCGACCACGCTCGCTCCGCTCGCCGACTACGCGTCCAAGATCCTCATCCCTCGCGGCATCCGCGCCATGAACGAGTGGACGGCGACCAGGGCGCGCGGTCAGGGCAACGATCCGCACACCCAGGTGACCGGCACGCTCTTGAGCTGCCAGCCCGTGGCACCCCACGGCGACGACCCGTTCGACTTCGATCAGGAGAAGAAGTTCAACGCCAAGCCGATCGGGCGCACGCTCGACCACGTCATCGCGGAGCAGATCAGCCAGACCAAGGCGCCGCTCTTCATGCGTGTGGGTAACGTCACCGACAACAACATGGCGGCGATCTCGTACACCGCGCCGAAGGCGGGCTCGATGGTCGGCGACGCCTTCCCGGGCGTGGGCTCTCCCTCGCAGGTGTTCAGCAACCTCACCGGCCTCTTCAAGGACGACGAGCCGATGTCCCCGGACACCTACGCAGCCGTCAAAGGCAAGAGCGTCATCGATCTCGTCGCCGACGATCTCGCAACGCTCGAGCGTTTCGACATGAGCATGGCCGACCGGGAGAAGCTCGCAGCCTGGAAGGAGCTCCTCCACCAGACCGGCGGCATCATCGCTTCCGCCGAGTGCAACGAGAACGCGGCGGCGTTGCTCAACCTGACCCCCGAGAACATCCAGAAGGTGCCGACCGGGGGCCTGAACCAGGACGTCATCACTGCCTCCATCACGGACACCCTGGACGCGGCCGACATCTACTCGAGCGTCGCGGTGCTTTCGGCGGTCTGCGACTACAATCGCGTGATCTTCCTGAAGTACCCCGGGAATTACATCTTCAGAGGTCTTGGCCTGGAGAGTGAGAACCACGGTCTTTCCCACCGCATCGGCGACGCCGGCATGCAGGGTACCTGCGAGCCCGGCGTCCTCGACGCTCTGGCCAAGATCGACTCGTACTACGCGGAGAAGTTCGCCTACCTCGTCGGCCAGCTCGAAGGCATCAAGGAAGGCGAGGGGACCGTCCTCGACAACACCGCCACGGTCTGGCTCCAGGAAATGTCGGACGGCAACGCCCACAACCTCAACAACATGCCCATCATTCAGGCGGGCAGCTGCGGTGGCTTCTTCAAGGTGGGTCAGGCCGTGAACCTGGTCGACGGCGCTGCCACCATGTCGAACGGCAGGAGCGAGGCCCTGTGCGCCAACGGCGCTCAGGACCAGGTCGACGGGACCAAGCAGACGACCGGCACCGAGGCGAACCTCGCCAACGCGCCGATCAACAAGTACTACGTCAGTCTCATGAACGCCCTCGGGGTGAAGGCCGGCGCGGACGGATTCCCGCTCGCAGGCGGCTCTGCGGAGGTGACTCACTTCGGCAGGTACGACAAGACCGAGGACTTCAGGGACGGCGACGCAGCTCCGCCCAAGATCAACAGTCCGGGTGGCTTCGACGCTCTCAAGGCCAACGCCTGAGCGCCGAGATCATCGCTGACGAGTTTTGGTTGGTAAAGGCCCCTCCCGTTGGAGGGGCCTTTGGCATTACTTCACCACTAACCCCCACGGACCCATGAACGCACGATTCCAGGCTTTCGCTTCCGCTACGACCGTTGCCGTCCTCCTCACTCTTATGGGTTGTTCCGACGCTCAAGACAGCATTCGCGACGACGGGAACGCCGGAGGCACCGGAGCAGGAGGCTCGAGCGGTGGT
>JAEZYO010000770.1 GCA_023419055.1 Pseudomonadota bacterium
TACCTCGACGACGTTCCCGAGCTCTCCGATGAAAAGAAGGCGAAAAGCCTCGTCCGCGCGCGGGAGGCGGCGTCGCTGACCTTCGGCTGGATCAACGACGTGTTCTCTTACCGAAAGGAGTCGAGCGCGGGTGATCCGCTCAACCTGGTCGCGGTGCTCGCGAAGGAGTACTCGCTCTCCGCGGAAGAAGCGTTCGACGCTGCCGTGGAGGTCTTCGACGCCGAGCTCGCGCTGCTCGCGCAAGAAAGCGCGAGCCTGCGCGAAGGGGGAGTATCGCCCACGCTGGATCGCTACCTCGTGGGGCTGGAGGATTGGCTCCACGGAAACCTCGCGTGGTCTTCCACGTGTCAGCGCTACCGATAGCGCGCTTGCGGCTCGCTCGTGGCAGGTCGACGCTTCGAAGGCATGGTTCGACGTCGCTCCGGGATAGCGCTCCGTGACGCGTCCCGCGTCTACTTCAGGCGCCACGAGGCGGAGCTCCTCGAGCTCGTGTTCGTCGGCGCCATCAGCGAGCTCGTGCTCGAAAAGACGAGCGGCGTCCCGGCTCGGGTCCACCGCCGCACGTTGCTCCTGGATTGCGAGAGCATGACGACCTTCGAGCCCGAGGCCCAGGCTCCCGCGCTTCGGCTGTTCAAGACCCTGAGCGAGCTCGGTGTGCGCCGGCTTTCGTGCGTGGCGCCCTTCTCGGCGCAGAGGGTGACCGTGGCCGCGCTCGCCTTCGTCGCCGAGCTCGACCTAGAGCTGTTCAGCGACCGAGCGCGCGCGCTTTCGAGCTGCACTTGACGTGTCGAGCGGCGGAAGAGCGCGCCGGCTCTTGGTTCCGAAATCAGATGAGCGTCGTTCATGAACGCGTTCTCTCGAAAAGAAGCGCGGAGGCCCTCTTTCTTCGACAACGCGCGGGCGGTTTGAACTAGAGATGTCTTCGAGACGTCGGCTCTGCCATCGAGCAGGGCGGCGTCGGGAGGAGACCTTTGGACAGTAACGGGGGCCAACGCCTGGACCCGAAGCCCGATTCCGACCCGTCGTCAGGCTCGCGCATCCGCGCAGCGTTGCCGGACCGAGCGACGTTCCCGGAGCACGTCCCCCTGGTACTGGTCGTCGCCAACGAGCCCGCCGCGTCCGACGCCCTCGTCGAGGCGGTGACAGCGCTTCCGTGCGAAATCACGGGTGTCGCTCGCGATGCCGGCCAGGCGCTCCTCCTGGTACGACAGCGGCGCCCGGACTTGGTCATCATCGACCTTCGCTCCGAGCTAGACGGGGGCGGCCTCGCTGCGGCGCGCGCTCTCGCGGATCAGCTCGCCCTGCCGGCCCTGGTCGTGGGCGAAGTCCCCGGTGTCCCGTCATTCCGGCTCGAACCAGACACGCGGTCCATCACTCCGCTCACCCGGCCGCTCTCGCTCGAGGCATTGTGGGCCGCCGTCGAGGGCGCGCTCTTGCGGCGCGCGCTCAAGCTACGCGCCCTCGAGCGCGACTGGTACGAGCTCGCCTTCAACGCAGCGCCGGAGGCGGTCCTCGTTGGTGACGCGGACCGGCGGGTTCGAGCGTTGAACCACGGCGCCGAGCTCCTGACGGGTCTGAAGCGCGAGGAAGCGCTCGGCTCTGCGCTCGAAGAAGTACTGTCCCGATCGGCGCTCGCCGAGACCTGCGCGCTGAGCTCGGCGATCGACCACTGCCTCGCGACCGGAACCCCGGCGAACGTTCGTCTCTCCGGCGAGTCCGGGGCAGCGCCGGCCGTCGCTTGCAGGATCTTGCCGGTAGCACGCCACTCCGAGCGCATCGGGTTCACCCTCGTCTTCAGCGACGCCACGCTCGATCGAAAGCTCGACGAGCAGCTCGCGTCCATCGATCGTCTCGACACGCTCGGCGCACTCGTCGCCGAGCTCGCCCACGCGGTGAACAATCCACTCACCGTGAACCTCGTCAACCTCGAGCTTGCCTCGTCTCGGATAACGGAGCTCGCGCGCGCCGGTCGCCTCTCGTCACCCGAGGTCGCGCGGCTTGCCTCGGTCTTGCGCGAAGCCCGCCTGGGCGCAGAGCAGATCGATCGACTCGTGCGCGAGCTCAAGGGGTATGCGCGCGCCGAGCAGAACGCCAACCGAGCCGTCGACTTGCGCGGCTGCGCCCGCTGGGCGCTCCGCTTCGCGGGCAGCCGCCTCGAGCACTCGGCCAAGGTGACCCTGACCCTCGACGACGTTCCGCTCGTCCTCGGCAATGAGCTCAAGCTCTCGCGCGTGCTCGTTCACTTGCTCGTGAACGCCACCCACGCGGTCCAGCGCGCCCCCAAAGCGGCGGAGGTGCGCTTGACCACGCGCACCGACGACTGCGGCCGCGCCGTCGTGGAAGTGTTCGACACCGGCCCGGCTGTCCCCGACGAACTCCGAGACAAGATCTTCGATCCCTTCTTCGCCAGACATCCCGGAGGTCCGGGTGCCGGGCTAGGGCTCCGGATGAGCCGCGACACCGTGGAAGGCTTGGGGGGAACCCTCTCGTTCGAGAGCGGAGCCGAGCACGGGACGACGTTCCGTGTCGTCCTGCCGCCCGTCACGCCGGGCAGCACGGAGTCCCCGATCCTCGGCGAGCGCCCTCCCGCAACAGACCGGGGCTACTCTGCGCTGGTAGAGAGCTCCGAGCGCACGGCGTGGAAGGTCTCCGACTTAGTCTCCAGCGACACCCGCGTCGACTTCTCGTTACCTCATTTTCCGGACGTCCCGGAGCTCTCGTCCGAGCTCTCGTTCCTGACGGAGCCCGAGCGGCTGAAGCTGAACCAGCTGCGATCGCTGGCTCACGTGAACGTGCTCGGCTTCTTCGTCGAGGTCTCGGTAGGGGAGCGCTTGCGGCACGCCATGGCCGAGACTGCGGGAGACGTCTCCCGGGTGCGCGCCCTCTTGCGCTCGAGCGATGAGGCGTTGAAGCACCAGCGCCTCTTCTCGTTCTACACGGCCGCCTTCGAGCGCGATTTCGGCAGCCATTGTCGGACCGTGCGCAACGTCGCCGACGTCGCGACCGTGTTGCTCAGCCACTCACCGTGCGCGGTCGTGCTCTCGAGCCTGCATTTCACGTTCGCGACCCAGCGCCACTACGATCGGTGCGCGAAGGCGCGCCTCGACCCGCTGGTTGGATCGATCTTGCGTCATCGATTCTTGGAAGCGGCGCAGCACGCCGATCTCGATCGATTGGAGCTCGAGCGCGCTGCTACCGGTTTGTCCCAGGTCGAGCTCGAGGGGGCGCTCTCGGAGTATGCGAGCATCCTGGATACCGTGGACGACCTCTTGGTCCACGAGGCGGAGGTCAGCGTCGAAAACCTCTCGTGCGCCCTCGACCGAGAGCTCGCCGCGGCGGAGCGTGCCCGCGTCGTCGCGGGTGAACACCGGGTGCAGCGACGTGTCTTTCTCGTCACCCCGCTCGTCGACGCGTCCTTCCGTGGCGTGATCACCCGGCTGCTCCCCGAGGCGGCTTCGTTGCTCGATCGACTGATCGCCAAGTACGACGCTCCGGCTTGAATCGACCCTCGCCCCCGCGGATTACGTCTCGGCGTGGAACGACGGCGCCCCGCGCCTGCCCGTCCGAATCGAGAACGTGAACGCGTTGTCATCTTCGGCCGCCGCCTGGAGTAGCGCGCGAGCACAACGACGAGCCTAGGCCGGCCCAAGATGTGCGACGATTGGGGTCTTCAACGAGGCATGACGCGATGAGGAGCGAGGTGCTGATCGTCGACGACGACGCGATGCTGCGGCGGGCGGTGTCGCTCCTCTTGAACGAGGCAGGGTTCGGAGTCGTCGATTGCGCGAGCGCGGACGAGGCGCTCGGGATGCTGGAGCGCGGCAAGAACTTCGGAGTGATCGTGACCGATCTGGCCATGCCAGGGCTCTCGGCGATGACCTTCCTGCAGCGGGTGCGAGAGCACGACCTGGACGTCCCGATCATCATCCTTACCGGGAATCCGAGCCTCGAGAGCGCGATCGCGGTGATGGAGTACGGAGCCTTCCGGTACCTCCGCAAGCCGATCGGCGGGGAGCAGCTGACGCGCACCGTCGCGGAAGCGACTTCCCTGCATCGACTCGCGCTCCTCAAGCGTCGGGCCCTCGAGCTGCAACAGGGCAACGCCTGGCCGATCGGTGACCGGGCGGGCCTCGAAGCCCACTTCGACCGGGCGCTGGACCGACTGTGGCTCGCCTTCCAGCCCATCGTCGACTACCCGCGGCGAGCGATCTTCGCCCACGAGGCGCTGGTTCGCTCGAGCGAGCCGCCGCTCGCGGACCCGAGCCAGCTGTTCGAAGCAGCGGACAGGCTCGGGCGGGTGCACGATCTCGGGCGCAGGATCCGGCGGCAGCTCTCGGAGATCTTGGAAGACACTCCGCCCGACGTCGTCGTGTTCGCCAACCTTCACCCGTTGGACCTCGCGGATCACGATCTCTATGGAGCGTCCGCGCCGCTGTCCGGACAGGCGCGGCGAGTCGTCCTCGAAATCACCGAGCGCAGCTCGCTGCACCAGATCAAGGACCTGCGCGATAGGATCCGGGCGCTCAGGGATCTCGGCTATCGCATCGCCGTCGATGATCTCGGCGCGGGCTACGCGGGCCTCTCGTCGTTCTCCCAGCTCGAGCCCGAGATCGTGAAGCTCGATATGTCCCTCGTGCGCGGCATCGATGCCTCTCCACGCAAGGCGAGCCTGGTTCGCTCCATCGTGACCGTTTGCACGAACGAGCTCGGAACGCAGGTCGTCTCCGAAGGCGTCGAGACGGAGGCCGAGCGCGACACCCTGCTCGAGCTCGGCGCAAATCTGCTCCAGGGCTACCTCTTCGCGGCTCCTGACACGCGATTTCGCAGCCAGAGCGTATTCATCGCGCCGCCGGTTCCCGACGCCTGACGTGCGCGATGGGGCGCTGCCACGTTGGAGGCGCGTTTCCCGCGAGAAACCTGCGCTTTCCGGGCGGCGGCAGCGCCGTGGCAGATCTAGCCCGCCGTAGGAATCTGCCTCGACCGAAATGCTTCGGACGCGCGCGGTGATCGAGTTTTCCTGCTGTCTCCGGGCTCGCACGTGTCTTGCTCACGGTGAGACGGTTTCGTGACGCGGTGACAACGAAACTCGAGCGCCCTCGCCACTCAGCCAGAACTGGGGAAGGCGTCGCGCGCCGAGGGGGACCGCGTCCGAGAGGGGAGTTCATGTCAGACAGCGGTCAGGAAGGTGATTCGATGTGGCCAGGGACCGTGATCAGGCTCGACAGCGTCGAACCGTTCGCGCCTGAGCCCAGCGGGGACTGGACGGAAGGGGACGCACACCCGGGCCGGGCGCGAATCGAAGCGGAAATCACCAAGTCGCAGCTCGTGCGGGCTGCGCAGCTTCTCGCGCACGTGGGTCAAGGCCCCACACGCTCCATCCGCGCCGCCTTCGCGGGCGAGGCGCGCGACACGTACGACGCCGCCATGCGGCGCTTGGAGCGATTGCGAGGAACGCAGGCCGAAGAGAGCCTGAAGCTCGCGAGCCTGCGGGTGCGCCTGCTCCTCGAGGAGGCGGAGCGAGGTCACACTCTGCTTTCGCCGCCTTCGACCTGAAAGGTCCCGCGCGAGCCATGTTCATCGAGGAGGGCGCCACTTGAGTACCGCTTCGAGCGACGTCTTGGTCGTCGACGAAAACACCGTCATGCGAAGCGCCCTGCGCAGGATGCTCGCACAGGCGGGATTCAGCGTAGAAAGCTCGGACTGTTCGCGAGCAGCGCTCGACCTGATCCGCGCGCAACGCTTCGACGCCGTGGTTTCGGACCTGCCGCCTCGCGAGACGTTCGAGTTCGTCCGGAGCATCAGGCGGGGTGAGCCGAGGGTGCCCGTCGTGATGCTGATGGACGCGCCGTCGACGCCCGACTCGATCGGCGCCACGCGCTGCGGCGGCCTCTTCGTACTCAGAAAGCCCGGAGGCATCCGCCAGCTCGTCGGGACCGTGACGGAAGCGTGCGCCCTGCAGCGGGTGATGCGGCTCGAGCAGTCCGCCTTGGAGCTCTCCGGTGATCATGACCGGGCGCTCGGAGAAGCGTGCCGCCACTTCGCCGCCTCGTACGAGAGCGTGCACATGCTCTACCAGCCCATCGTGGATTACGAGAGTCGAACCCTGTTCGGCCACGAAGCCCTGGTTCGCACCCATCGGCGACCGACGAGCGATCCGATTCTGCTCTTCGACGCCGCCGAACGACTCGGGCGGGTCCGGGAGCTCGGCCAGCGCATTCGCAGCATCGTCGCCGATGTCCTGACGCGCTCCCCCGGCGAGTCGCTGATGTTCGTCAACCTGCACCCGCTGGAGCTCGGAGACGACGACCTCTTGCGAGCCTCGGCCCCACTCGCGAAGCACGCACACCGGGTGGTGCTCGAAATCACGGAGCGCCGCTCACTCGAGCGGATCTCGGGCCTCCCGGGGCGCCTCGACCGCCTGCGTCAGCTGGGCTTTCGTATCGCGGTCGACGATCTCGGATCGGGATACGCGGGCCTCGCGAGCCTGAGCCACCTCGCCCCCGACGTGACCAAGCTCGACATGTCCCTCGTCCGGGGCATCGATCACTCGCCTCGCAACGAGCGCATCGTCTCGGCCCTGCTCTCGCTCTGCGACCGCGAGCTCGGCATTCCCGTCGTGTGCGAAGGAGTCGAAACGGCGGCCGAGCGCGACACCCTGCAGCGGATCGGCGGACGGCTCCTGCAAGGCTACCTCTTCGGGCGACCCGACCCGGAGTTCCCGGCGCCCTCCCTCCTCTGAGCCTCTCCGCGCGGCCGGAGAACCGACAAAAGACGAAAGCCTCGGAAGGTCGTTCCGAGGCTTTCGGGTGCGAAGGAGAGGACTTGAACCTCCATGGGAATTACCCCGCCAGCACCTCAAGCTGGTGCGTCTGCCAGTTCCGCCACCTTCGCGTGGTGGTTCCTGGTCCGGCTCGGGTGGTGCCCGGTCCGTTCCAAGGGCGAGGGGTCTACCTCAGGGAGCCGGGGGTGCGCAAGCCCTTCGCTCATCTTGTTGCGGGTTTGGCTCGCGAACCCGACCCAAGGGCCGACTTTGACGGTGAACGGCGCCTCTGGCGGCTCCGGAAGTTTCCGTTCAGAGCTCGGGCGGCGCGAAGCTCGCCAACAGGCTCCGCTGGCTAGCGAGCAAGTTGCCCATCACCTCGAGCACCTCGGCCATCTCGAAAGGCTTTCGCACCCAGGCAGCCACGTGACGCTCGAGGCCGTCCGGCACTCCGCTCGCCGCGCCGCTGATGAGAATCACGACGACGTTCGGGCTCGCCTCGCGCAGCGTCTCGAGAGCCGTGTCGGCCCGGCCGGCGAGCGGTGAGAGATCCACGAGGGCCGCGTCGAAGGGCGCGCCCTTGCGCACGATGGCGTCGAACTCTCCGCCGCTCGCGACCACGATGGCTTGCGCACCGCGCGCCTCGAGCGCGAGCTCCACGAGCGAACGAACCGCGGCGTCGTCTTCGATCACGAGCACGCGAGCGCCGCTCACGCTCGGCTTCGGCGCGGGTTGCGGGCGTGCCCGAGAAAGCGCCTCGGCAACGGGCCAGGTGAGCTCGAAGCACGCCGACGGCTCGCTGTTCGTGAGCCTGAGCTCACCGCCGTGAGCCGCGGCGAGCGCCGCGGAATGACGCAACCCGAGACCTGCACCGCCGCGCCGAGTCGAGATCGGAGCCTCGAACAGCGTGGCGACGCGCTCGGCCTCGATGCCGGGCCCCTGATCGGAGACCGCGAAGGTCGCGAAGATTCCGTCTTCCTGGACCGCAAGGCGCACCGTCCCACCCTTGGGTGTGAACGAGATGGCGTTGAGCAGCAGGTTCGTGAGGATCTGGAGCACTGCTCCCACGTCACGCACCAGACCGTGGCCCTCCGAGCCCACGTCGAGCACGAGCTCGACGCCCCGCTCCTCCGCTTGTGGGCGGACGCCGACCACCGCGACACGAGCGATGGAGCGCGCCGGACGTCGCGTGCTGCCCCTGCCGGGCGCCTCGGCGCCGATCGCGGTGCGCGCGATGCGCTGACCGAGATGCGCGTGCGTGCGAGCCACTTCGATGGCGTCACGCTCGGCCCCGGGGGGTAGCTTCGTGCACGCGACATCGAGCCAACCGAGCACGACGGTCAGCGCGTTCGATACCTCGTGCAGAGCCCCTGCCAAATCTTGAGCAGGCTCTACCTGATCGCCGGAGACACTGCTCGCTTGGGCGCTCGACCGCTGCACGTCGGAAGCTTATTCCTGCCCATCAACTCTGACCAGAGGGTTTGTATTCGCAGCTCACCGCGGGGTGTCGCAGCATTCCGGCGATGAAACGCCCTAGTTCAGGTTGGCTGGAATCAGGAGCTCGAAGTCACCATTTCGGTCCGCTCGAGTCTCGCCGATCTGAAGAACCGACGCGGCGCCGGTCGGATCGTCGATGTAGCCACCCTTTTCGTCCAGGTAGATATAAGCGCGAATGAGTGCTTGGGCGAGGCCCACGACTGCGCCGGAGCTGCGGATCCCAGCGTTGGGATCGTAAATGCTCACTCGCCCCTGGTAGGGGACCGGGTAGGGCATCTTCAGGTTGCCGAGCTCTGCCGGCTCGTTCGTGGGCTGACGCACGGGGTAATGAGTCACGAACCAGCTGAATCCAGAGGAGGCGGGCGGACGCAGGGAAAGGTCGAAATCTCCGGGATCCGCGAGCACGGAGAAGGCTCCGTCTGCCCCGACGATGCCGCTCTCCGCGCTCGGAGCGAACGGAGTGCTGCCCTCCGCGGCTTGAGTGAGGAGGTCGATCTGCATGCTTCGCGGGGACGCTACCGCCGTCACCACGGCTCCGAGAGCAGGCTCTCCCTGCGGCACGGAAGCAGTGCCGGTAACATTGACGATGGGGTCGAGCTGCACGAGCTTGCCGGCCTGCGTCATCGGCTCCGCGGCGACGGTCCACTCGCTCTCGGTCACTGCGGAAGATCGCTCTCCCTTCCCATTCGTCGGCGACGCCGGCACCGCCAGGACTCGATAAGTGCCGGGCAAGAGGTCGACCTCGAAGGTGCCCTCGCTCCCGACCTCGACCTTGCGGACGAAGGAAGTAAAGACTCCTGCATCGACCCCTTCGATCCTCTTCGCCGTCAGCGTGATCGTCGCGCCGGCCGGAGCGGCGTCACTGGTCGTCACCTGCCCCTGAACTCGAACCGGGTCGGGGTAGCTCTGAAACTGATCGACGATGCCGCTACCCTTGGAAAAGAGCTCGAGCGCCGAACGGGCCAGGACCACCGTCGGGGCGGCGACGTCGGGTGGAGGCGCGAGCCGGACGAGCTCACTATTGTCCGGGTCGATCGGCATCGGCGGGAAGTAGTAAATCGCCGTCGTGAGGAGCAGGTCGCGCTCGTCCTCTCCGGATACCTCGAGCTCCGCTCGCGTGCTCACGAGCCTGCCCGACACTGGGTCGAGCATCTCCACGGTCCAACCTTCGGGCGGGGCCTGGTTCGCGTCCTTGGGCCACTTCAGGGTGAAATCGAAGCGCGACGGCGCCGGTAGGGTAAGGTCGACCTCGACCGTCTTTTCTCTCGCCGGCTCGCGACGGTAGAGCTGCGGCGGCAGCTGACAGGCGCCTTCCACGCCGGCGCGCGGCTTGACGTAGAGGTCGTACTCGCCTTGCGGCAAGTTGAACTCGAAATCGAAGCTCGGCGCGCCGCCGGAGTCTTCGGCAAAAGAGGTGTCGGTCTTGAGGGTGTACCCGGCGCTCTCGATGCCGAGCACGCGAGCGGCCGGAGCGAAGACGATGTCGACCGGAATACTGCCGTCATCGGCGACGGCGACCGTCGTCCCGGGCTTTTCGCCGACGAACTCCAGCGCGCACGGCTCGGCGCTCTCCGGATTCATGACGTAGGGCGTCGCCAACACCTTCCCGACCACGTCGGCCACCGGCGCAAGCTCGATGTTCCAGACGTCACCCGCCAGGTTTACGTTGTCTTCGCGCCAGAGGTAGTTGAGCCCCGAGCTCGAAGTGCCGCTCGCGGGCACGCTGATGTCCAGCAAGATGGTGGAAAATCGTCCCTTGATCGCGACGCACCGCCCCGCCTGGCACGTGGCCTCACCCCTCGTGCACGTGGTCTTCACGTCCTCGCCGCAGCGATTCACGGCGACCGCCGGCGCTACGGAATCTACCGCCGCCACCTCGCAACCGAGGGCGAGCAGAGGAAGCAAGATCCGGAGGGGCCAGGTGGGTGCGCGGAGCATTCGAAGCGGAGGAAGAAGCGACGAGCGTGCCAGGCGCTCCGCAGCCGTTTTACCACCTGTGGAGCTTGCCGGAGTCTGACAGCGCTGTCAGGCGCTGGCTAGCCCCGGGCGACGGTCAGCTGCGCCGCCCGGTGCGCCAACGCGTTTCCGCGTATTCCAGGCTGATAGCGAGTCGATACAGGCTCGCGAGCGAGGGGCTCTTGGCGCAGAGCTCGGAGAGGCCGCCCGGGGTCGCCGCGAGCGCAGGCTCGAGCCCCTCGTCGAGCGCGATCTCGTTGAACGAAGCGTGATAGTCGCCGGAGACGTAGAAGCCTGCTCGCCGCACCGCGACGCGCGCCTGGGTCATGGCCGAGTCGTAGTCGAGACCATGCGGATCGTCACAGAGCTCTCGCAAGCGCCGCTGGAGCCGACCCGGGATGCTCTCCCAGAGGAGCTCGGCGAGCGCGAGCACCGGCCCGAGGCTGGCGGGGGTCGGACGCGGAGGCCCGAACGCGAAGACCAACCCGCGCAAGACCGAACGCGTTTGCGACTCCGGCGCGCCGAACAGGAGCGCGAACTGAGGCAGCGCCGCCGCGAGCATGGCGCCGATGTGGAACCGGAGCTCGGGGCTCTCTTCCCGCACGTCCCCGGACACGACGAGCGCCGGAGGCGAAAGCAGTGCCAGATTCACGGTGATGGTGCCGGCGCTCCGACGCTGAAAAAGCGGCGTCCGGCCGAGCC
>JAEZYO010000802.1 GCA_023419055.1 Pseudomonadota bacterium
AAGCAGGCCAAGCGCAAGAAGCAGAACGGCTGCAACCCCGTCAAAGTCTGCCCGCATAAGGGCGGCAACGCGCGGAGCAATGCCTGCGCCGATCGTTCGCCTCCGAACCTCTTCCCCGGCTGCGACGTGAGGGTGGGGGGAAAGCATTTCGACGCCCTGGGGCCGGCGCGCGATCTCTGGGAGGTCAAGGTCCATCGCTACAGTAGCTACCCGGCACCCAAGAAGAATTTCGACTTGAGGCAAATCGTACGAGCGGCGGTGGTCGCCGAAGCAGCCGCTGACTTGGTCATCGCGACACGTTGCGGGTTTGCTTTCGTGCTCGCCGTGGCGGATGCGCAGATGTTCGCTGATTTGAAACCGCTCCTCCCGCCTGGCATCCTCAGGCACGTACCGGGGTGCTGATCGTGACCGAAAAGGTTCAAATCAACGTCTATGGCCCGCCGCTCCAGGCGAACGACGGGCGTCCCGAGCTCGGCGCGCGCGCGCTGGAGACCGCGCTGCCGGGAGAGTCGCTGTCGTTCACCATCAGCAGCGCCGCCGAACGAGAACCGATCCCGAATCGCCCGCGCTGGCTCGCTCTCGCCGCGTCCGAGGGGCGAATTCCCATCGTGTGCAACGCAGGCTACGAGGGAGGCTACGTCGGTCTGATGGGTTTTACGTGGCCGTCGGCGATTGCACCTGGCGCGAGCGACCTACTACTCGCCACCGCCGAAGCGCCCCTCGACAGCTCGCTCCCTCGCGTCGAGGAGATGTTGTCGAGCCTCGCGGTCGCGCTCGACGCCTTTTGGGGCGTCGCGCTTTCGCCCGCCACGACGGGGCTCTGGCACGATCAGGCAGTTCCACCCGGCTCTGCCGCGGTGCCGCCGTTCGAGCTTCCGGTGCTCGCGCAACCCAACGAGATCGAGAGCCCCCTCGTGCCGCTCTTCTTCGGTTGGATAAACTACTGGTCGGCGGCGACGGTCGAGCGACTCGGGTTCCCGACCGACGCCGAACAGCCTAGCCCATTCGCATCCGTCCAACGGCTCGACGACGGCGCCTGGATCTTGCGGTTGACCGAGGAGCCACTCGATCCGGCGCGCCCCGAGCACCTCGCTCGCCTGCGCGCAGCCTATGAGCGCTTTGCGAGCGTCGGGGGGAGAGATCGACTCTCGCAGCGGTCGCAGCCGGTCACTCCCGAGTTCGTCCCAACGTCCGGCGCGTTTTGGATCGAGAGCTACGCTCCGGGCCTCATTCGCGACGAGCAACGACTCGAGCATTCGACGCGCGCGCTCGAGAAGGTCCTAGGGGTGGGGCTCGGCTTCACCTCCGCGGAAGACGACGACGATCTGATGGTACCGATCGGAGATCGCTCGGCCTGGTTCGCGCGAGCGCTCGAAAAGAGCCAGGCGATCCCGAGTTTGTTCGACGAAGAAGAGGACGTGCACCTCTTCTTCGTAAACGACGACTCGATCGCCGCACCGAACGGCGAAGAGGGAGTCCTCTACACGCGCTGCGAGTGTGCGCCCGCTGCCTGGGCGGGTCGCGACCCCGAGCCGCTCGTTACCGACTTCGCGCTCGCTCTCGCCGCATTCTGGGCCGTACTCGATCCTCCCGCCGCCACTGGGCTTGCGCTCAATCAGGTAGTCCGACCGTGGCACCCCGAGCCAGCGTTCGGCCTTCCGGCTCTTCGAATGCAGCAAGAGCTCGAAAGTCCCCTTGTTCCCTGGCGCCTCGGTTGGCTCAACTACTGGTCGAAAGAGACGGCAGCTCGCGTCGGCTTCCCGCTGATCGAGAACGACAAGGGCCCTTTCGCCGAGGTGCGCGCGCTGCCGGACGGCGCCTGGCTCTTGCGACTGACGGAGGAGCCGCTCGATCCGTCGAGACCGGATCATCTCGCTGCGCTGCGGGCCGCCTACGAGCGCCTCCCCGCCATCGGCGGCCGCGACACACGAGCCAGGTAACTGAGGCGGTTCGCGGCGACCAGACATCGCGGGGTTAGAGATTGTGGCCAGACGTCTGGTCACAATCTCTGCGCTGAAATCGACCCGGGAGCGTCGACTTCACGGCACGGATCGCGGAAAATCGGAGCCTCTGCCTCGTCCAGGTTCCCGCAAAGGATACCGCTCATGTCCGCGTACGAGCCGCTCCTCAAGAAGCCGAAGGCCCCCCCCGCCCCGCTGCGCGCGACCGTCGCGAGCAAACGCCCGCAACCGCCGATCCAGACCGCGCTGGAAGTGAGCCAGCCCGGAGACGCGCTCGAGCTCGAGGCCGACCGAGTCGCCGATCACGTCCTCCGCAGCGCAGCCCCTGCTCCCCGCATGAACGCAGGATCCGACGCGCGCATCGATCGAGAAGCGGACAAGGAGGAACAAGACACGGAGGAGGAGTATGCACCGAACCATAACTCACTCGTCGTGCAAGCGATGCTGCAGCGCATGTGCGCGAAGTGCGACGCCGAAGAGGACAGGGAGGAGGAGACGCCGCCTGGCAAGCTCCAGCGGCAGGCGCTCGTCGTCCAACGCGAGTGCGGCGATTGCTCCGAGGAGGAGGAAGAAGAGCAGGTCCAGCGCGAAGCCGCGACGCCTGGCCCAACCGCGGCAGCGGCGACGCCGCGATTCCAGGCCGCGCTGAGCAGCGCGAGAGCGAGCGGGGGCGAGGCGCTACCGAGCGCGGTACGGGGCTTCATGGAGCCGCGCTTCGGGCAAGATTTCCGTGGAGTCCGCGTGCATCGCGACGCCGCTGCGAGCGAGCTCACCGAGCGCGTGCACGCCAAAGCCTTCACGGTGGGCAAAGACGTCTTCTTCCGCCGAGGTCACTTCGAGCCGAATAGCGAGCAAGGAAAGCGCCTGATCGCCCACGAGCTCACTCACGTCGTCCAACAGCGCGAGGGGATGCGCAGCGTTCAGAGGGAGCTCCTGCAGCGCGAGGAGCTCGAAGCGCCTCCAGCTCAGAGCGCGCAGGCGGCACCCGCGGAGCAAGCGGCTACGGAGGAAGAGGCGCTGCTCGCGAATGACGAGATGTACCTCGAGGCTCACGCACGCGGCTTCAAGATGGCGGTCAACGGCACCACTTACAAGAGTTGGAAGGACCCGGCGCTCGAAGCCTTCGTGCTCTATTTCCTACGTCGGTACATCGGGGGCTCGCGCGACGCGGCGCTGGCCTGCCTGGGAGACCTTCGAGCCACTGGTGGGATCGGTTTTCAATCGCAGCTCAAACCCGGTCAGATCCTGAACGACAAGGGCATTTACGGGATCGAGATCGACGGCGCCCTGGTGCAAAGCTCCGACGCCTGGGTCAAACAACAGCGTCCCGGGTTGAGGCCCGTCAAGCCCAAGCTCGGGATTCAGAAGATCCCGGACATAGTCTCCGAAGGCGGAGGCGCGGCCGATAGTGCGGAAGAAGCGGTCGAGCGGTTCTCGCCGGAGGGGCGGATCCTCTTCCCGCTCGGAGACGGGAAGATTCCGACCTTCGTCGGAGGCGCCGAGATCAAGGTCGCCTTCCAGTTCACGGGCGCCGGCGCCGCGCTCGGTTTCAACGACTTCCCTCACCGAATCAATCGAGTCGACTTCGACTGGAGCATCTCGACCGAGACCGAAGGGGGGAAAAAGGAAGTCGACAGTGGCCCGCTGCTCGAGGGCGGAGCGAACCAATACTCCTTCGATGTCGAACCGGGCGGTTACCTCGTCTCCGTCCACCTCAAGAGCGAGCACTTCCAGAGCGGCACCGAGCTCGAGCTCAAGCGACCCTTCGAGGTCATCGACGAGCAGGCGCGACTCGGCGAGGCCTTCGACGAGCGCTTCGTCGGCGAGGGCGAGGCACAACCCTTCGAGCTCGACCAAGAGGGCAACCTGCGCCTCAAGCCGGGCGCTCCCGAAGCTCGTTCCCTCAAAGATCAGATCTTGGAGCTCGAGTTTCAGATCGGACAACTCGAAGCGTCGCGAGACGGAGGCGGCCTACCGGCGGACGAAGCAGCCGGCTACATCGAGGTATTCCGAGAGCGCATCGAAGCGCTGAAGAAGCTGGAGCAAGGGTCGACCAGCAGCAGCCAGTACCGGATTCACGGCGTCTTCCAGAGCCGTGAGGACTCGAGCGTGCGCGAAATCGTCGCGGTCCTGCACGGGCTCGAGACGAGCAAGGAAGGTCAGTCCAGCTACGCGTTCACCTTGAATGACTTCACCCTGTCTCCCGGCAAAGCCGTGCAACACGTGGGAGCGGCGCCCGCGCCCGCAGGCGACGACCGCAACGCGGCGATCGCTTCCGCCGAAGGGGCGGCCCTCGAGGCCCTGAAGGAGCGCTGGCGCGCGAACAACGACTACCCCGACGGTCACGTGCGTTTCGTGGTCCCGCTCAAACACGGCAGTGGCGTCAAGGAGCTCACGTTCGACACCCACACGCTCCGGAAGGACGCGCGCACAGCGCTCACGGTCGCCGCGATCGGCGCTGGAGCCGTCAGCATCGTCCTCTCCGGGGGTACCACCGCCCCCGTGGTGCTTCTCGTCCTGGAAGGGGTGAGCTTGGCAGCTGGCGCTGCGCTCGCCGCGGACGAAATTGCGCGCGCCATCGAGACGAACACGCTCACGAAGAAACAGCTCGTGCTCAACATGCTGACGCTCGTGCCCATCGCGGGCTCGCTGGCGCGCGCGGGAGGCATCACGGTGCGCGGCATGCAGCTCATCCAGGTCAGCGCCGGCGTCGCCGAAGGGGTGCTGATCACCGCCGAGACCCAAGAGTCTTTGCGCGCGGTGATGGCAGAGTTTGCCGTCCAGATCGCCAAGGCCAAGACTCCGGAGCAGCGCGCGCAAATTGAGCGCCAACGCGACCAGGTCATCGCGCGGCTGCTCGGCGCGGCTGCCGTCTCCGGAGGTATCAGTCTCGTCAGCACCGCGCTCGGCGCGCGCGGCGCGATCGACGACGTGCGCGGCCCCAAGCCACGCGCCGCAGTCGAGGGTGCCGAACCGCACGTACGCGCGGGCGAAGTCGAGGGACCAACCGCGCGGCCCGTCGAAGCAGAACCGGCCGCACCGCGCCGCCCAGCGCCGGACGTCGAGACCCCAGAGGCACGCCGCCGCGGTCCAGTCGCCGACCCCGCCAACGGCAAGGCAGCCACCGCGGAAGCCACGGTGCTCACGGAACGGCATCTTACCCTGGCTGGAGAGACCCACACCCTCAGTGTGGTACGTAAGTCCGACGGTAGACACCTGCTCACGCTTTGCAGCCCGAAGCCCTGCGGCGAACTCGCGAACGAGATAGAGGATCTCCTGGCACAGCTGGCAACGGACCACCCCGCTCGTCGCGAGCTTGGCCGTCTACATGAAGCCGCTCGCAAGGCTCAAGCCGATCTCGATACTGGTCAACTCGCGCTCGACGCGGCTAGCATCGAAGCGAATCGTATCGCTACGGCACTCGACACACTCTCGACCAAGCATCCAGAAGTCGGGAAGATCCTAGCCACTGGTGGTGGGCGCGCCGAGACCAGGCAACCAGCCGAGGCGAGTCGCGAGCCCCAAGCCGAGTCGCTTGAACCGGTGGGCAAGACCGAAGGCTCTGGCGGCTCGGATCGCGAGAGCCTCACACCCGAAGGCGCGTGGAGAGAGATCGATCGTTTTAGAACCAAAGCCAAAGGCTTTGAAGCTCTGGGCGATCGGGTGCCGCAGAGGGGGGACGGCCTGGGCACCGTCGCGCTCGTCGAAGGGGGAGGAACGCGCCACGTCTTCGGAGTGAACTCCTCGAGCCTTTCGGAGTCGTCGAAAGACCTCGGCCGCAAGGTCTTCAGCGACATGAAGAGCAAGGGCTTCTTCCCAGACACTAAGCACTACGGGCAAGGGGCCGCGCAGGTCCTCACCCATGCCGAGACCCACGCCCTGATGCGGGCATGGGAAAACAGTGGTCGAAGGCTCGGAAAGAGCGTGACTCTATTCGTGGATCGGTTTACCTGTGCGAACTGCCGAATCGCTCTGCCAGACGTGATGCGCTACATGGGGATCGAAGAGCTGACGATCGTGACCAAGAGTGGCGTTGTGATACCCTTGCGAGTCGGAGGTTGATCTTGTCCGTCACTTACGAAGGGCCAGAAGGAGTAGTGGATGCGAATCCGGCGCTAGCGCAGCTTGAGCACTACATCGTGGACTTGCCCGCAGAATACTGGAATTCCGGCTCTGGCAACGCGATTCTGTCACACGACAGCGGCGCGACCCTCCTCATCCTTCCCAATCTCCAGCACGGCGTCTACCTCAAGTATTTCCGCGATCGAACTCGAACTGATGACGTCTGGCTGTCGCTCGCCGATCCCAATACACTCGACAAGACGGCGGAGTGCGGAGAGGAATGGTATGCCTCGGTGGGGCTCTTCTTGGTTCCGCGGCTTGCATGGTCGGCGGTGAAGGACTTCTGCGAAACCGGCGGGATGAGCGACAAGATCAAGTGGGCTAGGCCGTCTGCCATCCCCGAGAGTGGGAATTGGTGAAAGGGCGCGGGCACGTCGCAGCACGGTGAGTCGGCGCGACCCCTCTCGCACCGTTGCGCCGTACTCGGCGAGCCACTTGGGGCCACGAGGCGCTCGGACCATGTCACCGAAAATCGATGCGAATCTCCCAGCTCCCGCCGAGCTCGACGCTGAGCTCGCTACACTCGGCGCGGCGGTCCAGGCAATGGATCACGGCGCTCCACTCGACCGATCGTATGCCTCGCTGGACCGAGTCGAAGACTATCTAGGTACCGCTTTGGACGCGACCCAAGGAGAAGCCCGCGAGCTTCTCGTGCGCCGAGTCGAGTGGTACGTAGGATCCACGCTGATCCACAACGCGCGCGGAGTGTGGGCGATTCGTGAAGACATCTCTGGCCGCCCCCGTCCGCACGTCATCAAGCTTCCCGAGCTAGGGAAGTATTCGTTTTCTCCCGCGCTCGTCGTCAACCAGTTCATCCGCGCGAGGCGGTCGCGCATCCTCCGCGATTGGACGGAGGTGTACGACAAAGCAGCTCACCGGTACGAGCTCGAGACTCGATCTCGACTTGCCCAGCCTCGACCTCGTAGAAGACGCCTTGGCTCGATTGGTCGCGGCGGAGCCCACGCGCAGCCGGGTGCGGCAGGTCCAGGCGCGAGCTGTCCTGCACGT
>JAEZYO010000804.1 GCA_023419055.1 Pseudomonadota bacterium
GGCGTACAGGATGCGAACCGGAACCGGCGCATCACCGCGTCGGGCCGGCTCGAAGCGGAAGCGCAGCGCGGCCCCGACCGCTGCCTCGTCGAACCCGTCACCTATTGGAGTGACGACCTCCGCGGCGCTGACAGCGCCTCGCTCGTCGATCGAGAGCTTCAGCACGACCTTACCTTCGCGCCTGGCCTCGAGGGCCGCGCTCGGGTACTCCGCCTCCGCGAACTCGACGAGCCTGGGCGGCAGCACGCGCGCCGTCTGCTCCGTGACGGGCGGCGCAGGTTCTGTGGCGGGTCGTGCAGCGCCCCGCGCGGCAGTGAACACGGCGGCGATCAGCGCCGCTCGACCGAGCCTTCCCATCGCGCCCTGGGTGACCGCTCAGCGCACTCGGAAGAGCTTGAAGGCCCAGCCCTCGACGTCGAACAGCTTCTCCGGCCGTCCGTCGCTCGAGATCTCGTACACCGCGGTCTCCGAGTAGTCGGGCGCCGGAATCGTGAGGAGCAGGCGCCCGTCGATGCGGTAGGCGACGACCTGACCGCCCGAGTAGTCGATGCCCTCCATCGGCTTCGCCTCGAAGGTTTCGAGATCGAGCGTCCAGAGGTGGTAGCTCTCGGAGTAGTCGACGGCATCGAACTCCGTCTCCTCGCCGATCTCGTCGAGCTCGGCGTGGTAGACGTTGAAGATGGCGAGCGTCTCGTCGACGACGAAGACGTTGCTGCCTTCCCTGCCGGCCGTAAGATCACTGAAATAGGTGATCGAGCTCTCGTCGATGGTCTCTTCGCCGGCGTTGACGCGGAAAAAGCAGTTCTTCGCGTGACCAGGGGTCAAGAGCGCCGCTGCGATGCTGCCCTGACCGTTCGAGAAGTAGAGGTTGCCGGCTGCGTCCCGCGAGCTGATATGCACGTGCGGGCACGGCGACTCGAACACGGCCTTCACGCGCTCGTTCTCCACGTCGATCACGCTGACCACGGACTCGTCGGAGTAGGCGTGAAAGGCCTCGTCTGCCCAGTAATAGGGCTGAAACAGGGTCCTGTCGCGGAGCTCGTAGGAGTGGCCGCGCCAGACGGTGAGCTCGCCGCTCTCGCCGCGGGTGAGCGGGATCCCCTCGGGCGCCGCGATCTCCTCCCCGAGCTCGAAGGTCTCCGGGTTCCAGGTCACCCAGCTCGTCGTGTCGACGGGGACGAAAGCCTTCTCGGAGCTCACGTAGATGCTGGTGTCGACCGGGACCGACATGTACTTCGAGAAGCTGATGGCGTCGCCCTCGATCCACTCACCGTCGTCGGACACTTCGTAGGAGGTGAGCGTCGGCTCGTCTCCGCTGCTCACGATCAGGCGACCATCGAGAGCGTCGGCCTGCGCGTACTCCGGGAACTCACGCGCCTCCGACAGGGGCACTCGATCGCGGACCTCGAGCTCGGGCAAGAGCGCCACGTAGCTGAAGCGACCCTCGTCCCCGAAGATCAGGCTTTCGACCGCGTAGAGCGGTTCAGTGCCGCCACCGCGCGGCGAGTCGTCGTCCTCGCTCGCGCAGCCCAGAATCAAAGCCAGGAGCCCGAGCGCGCAGAGCGCACGGCTAGTTCGATCAAGTCTCATTTTCGAGCCTCACTGGTCGGCCGAATGCGGGCCGCACCGTTCTTTCGGGCTCTGGACTCGTGTCTCTGGCCGCTATCGGAGAGGGCACTCTATTGAAATTGAAAATCATTGTCAACAGCGACTCCCGGCCGCGCGGACACCGGCCCACTCCATCACCCTGCTGGATTGTTGCCCGCGCCGGCTCTCGCCTGCACGGCGCCCGGCACGCTCGTTGCTAACGAGCATTCCGCATGAAGACCACGAGATGGGCGACACGACTTTGCCTGGGGGCGCTCGCCGTCGGCTTCTGCAGCCTCTCGACCACGACTGTGAGGGCCGATGACGGTGGTGGAAAAACCCAACTGGCGCTCGACCTCGACTGGGCCAGGTCGCTGGATGACGACGCCAACGGGGCGGGTGGCGCGATTCGCCTCGGCTACGAGCTCGACCTCGTCGTGCTCACGCTGATCCCGGAGATCGGCGGGAGCTATCATTCTTTCTCGGACGCGGACACGAAGCTCTACCGAGGCTTCGCTGGCGGCCGACTCCGTTTCGCCAAGGTGCTCGAGCCGGGGATCTACGCCCACCTCGGGCTCGGTCGAGCCGACGTGGATCGGCCGCTTCGTCCCTCCTGGACGGCTGGAACGACGGACTTCGGCGTCTTGCTCGATTTCACGTTGCTGCCGATCTTCGAGTTCGGCGCACACGCCGGCTACGCGGTTCAGTTCGGCACCGACGAGGCCGATTCGTTCGATTGGTGGACGGCCGGCCTTCACGGAGCGCTCGTCTTCTAGAAAACGGCTACGCTCGGCGGCGATGAACGCGTGGCGAGCCCTGCTCCTGATCCCGCTCGGCTGCCAGCAGGGACACCAGCCGACGCGCGCGCAACCCACCCCCGCAAGCGACGCTGCTCCCGCACGGAGCGCCGAAAAGAGCGCGGCGACGTCGAGCGCTTCAGCGAGCCCGCCCCTCGCGCCGACAGCGCCGCGAGAGCCCCAGGAGCGGCCGTGGCCGCCGGAGCCGCCCGCGGGCGTGAGCAGCGATTTTTGCATCGAGCTCGTGAACGCGCTCGACGAGGAGACCTGCTACGTGCTCCCGGACGCGCCGACGAAGGATCTCTTGCTCTACCTCCACGGCATCGTGCCGCCGGCGGGTGAGAGCGCGGTGAAGACCAACTTCGAGACGGTCGTCGCGAACGCGTCGAAGCGTGCAGGAGTTGCGGCGCTCATTCCCCGAGGACGGCGGGGACTCGCACCCAAGAGCCACCCGGGCTGGTGGGGCTGGCCGACGAGCGGTGAAGCGTACGCGCGGCTCGCACCCGAGCTGGTCGCGAGCTTCACCGCGAAGCGCGCCGCGCTCGAGGCGCTGGTCGGCCGCCGCTTCGAGCGCTGGTTCGTGGCCGGCTCCTCTTCCGGAGCCTACTTCACGGCAGCGCTCGCGCTGAACGGCGGGATCGAGGCGGACGGCTTCGGCGCCATGTCCGGCGGGGCGCTCAGCGCTCGCGCCGATCTCACGAAGCTTTCGCCCAAACCCTTCTACATCGGCTACGGAACGAAGGACACGGTGGGGCCGAGCGCTCGAGCCCTCGGCGATCGCTTGAAGCAGGCGGGCTGGCCCGTGCTGCTCGCCGCGCACCCGGTCGGACACGGCGCGAAGGAGGTTTATCTCGACGAGGCCTTCGCCTTCTGGCGAAAGCCTCGCTAGTCCTGGCAAGCTCGCACGTCGGGCCAGCCTTCTTCGCGCGCCTTGAACACCATGACCTCGCAGAAGCCGCCGTTCCCGCTCGCGCCCCGGCACAGCATGCCTCGCCTCGCGTCCTCGGCGTCGTCCACGTAGTAACCGGCGCCCTGGCACGCAGCGGGCCCCTCGACGAGCGTAGCGTAGAAGGGCTCACCGGTCGCGAAGCGGAGCTCGAGCGCGTCGGGCGCGGCGCCGCCGGGAAGCTCGAAGGTGCACCCGAGCTCCAGATCGACGATGTCTTCGAGCGCCTGACGTGAGCTCTTGGCCACGTCTGCCTGACTGCCGTTGACGAACGCGACGTACCCGCCGCCGCTGTTCGCGATGTTGCCGAGGCGACCGAAGTGGCTCTCGAGCACTCCGCCCGAGCCGATCACCGAGACGACGTGCGTGCGCGCGCCCCTCCCTTCCGCGAACCCGACCGCCGCGATCCCTGCCACTTCGTCCCAGTCGCTCGACTCGCAAGCCTCGTCCGTGCCCGGCGTCGCGTCCGTGAGCAACACGACCGTCGCGCGGCGATCGTGGTCGCCCGCGGCGAGCAGCGCCCCGGCGAGCGCGGGCCCGAGCGAGCTCTGTCCCTGGAACGCAGCGGCTCCGACTGCGTTCGTGAGCTCCTCCGGCGGCGCCCCGAACGGATAGTCGATCGCTTCGTATCCCTCTGCGTCACAGAGCTCGCCCGCGTCGTCCAAACGCGGAAACATCAGCGCTCCGAATTCGTGCGCTTCCGCGTGCTCGTCCAAAAACTCGCCGACTGCGTCCGCGAGCCCCGCGTAGCGATCGGCGCGCGTATTCCAACTCTCCGAGGTGTCGACGACGAACAGGACATCGGTACCCGCCGCCACCAGCGGCTCACCGTCGCAGAAATACGCGTGCCCTGGCTCTCCACCCGCCCCGCCCGACCCCGCCTGCACCTCCTCGCCAGCGCCGCCTGCGCCCGCTTCGGAGCTCTCACGGCCACCAGCGCCCCCCTCGTCGGGAGAGCTGCCCGCCCCCGCCGCCGAACCTGCGCCGGCCTCGCCCGCCGGGCGCTCCGAGACGCGAGTTTCGTCGCCGCTCGAGCAGGCGACGACCGCGGCCGGAACGACGAAAAACGGCGCGATCCAGCGAAGATCCCACACTGTAGTCCGCGAAGTCATGCACGCTTACGTAGTGCCCCCGCCTCGTGAATGCTCCCTAAGAATTGCCTAACTGCGCAGCTTACCCCCGCCTCGGCCTCCTCCACCTTGCCACGATTTGGGTGACTCGCGCCCCGTGGCAGTCCGCCATTTTCGCCCCGCTCCGGCCAGAACCCACACGGCTGATTTTTATGAATCGTTCTGCGAGATGAGATGGGCATACGGGGCCTTACTCCGTCGACTTGAAGGCCCTCGCTTCGAGGATCATAACCGTCTGGTGAGTATGGGCATCGCTTCGGGAGGCCAGAGGGTAGTGCTTATCGCGGAGGACGAGAACATCGTCGCCAAAGACATCGCCGAGTCCTTGGACCGCTTGGGCTATCGGGTAGCCGGCGTCGTCACTTCGGGCCGTGAAGCGGTGGAGCAGGCGGCGCGCGTCAAGCCGGACCTGGTGCTGATGGACGTGAACCTGCGAGGCGACCTCGACGGCATCGGAGCCGCTAGCGCGCTCCGCGACAGCGACGGACCGCCCGTGATCTTCCTCACTGCCTTTTCGGACGTGGAGACCTTGAGGCGCGCCGTCGAGAGTGAGCCGCTCGGCTACCTCGTGAAGCCTTTCCGAGAAGCCGAGCTCGGATGCGTCATCGCGGTCGCGCTCGAGCGGCGGAGAGCCGAGGAGTCCCTGAAGCGACGCGAGGAGATCTTCCGTGATCTCTCGCTGCGCGACGAGGCGACCGGGCTCTACAACCGGCGCGGCTTCCTCGAGCTCGGCCGCCAGGCCATGCGGATGAGCCGCCGCTCGGGGCGCCCGCTCGCTCTGTTCTTCGTCGACCTCGACGGGCTCAAGGACGTCAATGACCTCTTCGGGCACGCGGTGGGCGATCAGGCCATCGCCGACGCGGCCTGCATCTTGCGCCGAACCTTCCGCGAGCCGGATCTCGTGGCGCGGGTCGGCGGCGACGAGTTCGTCGTGCTCGCCCTGGACGCCGACGCGGAGGGCGCCGCTCGAGCCGAGCAACGGCTTCAAGAGAACGTCGGTGAACACAACACCGATCCGGGGCGCAAGTACGAGCTCGCGCTCAGCGTGGGCCTCGCCATCCACTTGCCCGAGAGCAACGAGACGGTCGAGGAGCTGCTCGACCGCGCGGACGCTCAGATGTATCGCATCAAGCGCGAGCGGCGCAGCTTCTCTCGCATCTCGATCACTTGATCAGCTGACGCCGGCGCTCGGTGCGCCGAGGAGCAGCACCGCGCCGAGCACGCGCTCCTCATCGAAGAGCGGGACGACCCGTATCGAAAGCTCACGCTCGCCAGAGGGCCCGAGCAGCGTCGCGCGCTGGAAGGTCACGACGTCGTTCTCGCCGAGCGCGCGCGAGAGCGCGCTCTCGAGCTCGCCGCCGACCCTGGTCTCGAAGCGCACCAGCTGTTCCACCGGGCGAGTCACCGCACGCACCGCCGCGACGCCGAGCAGCCGCTCGGCGCGCTCGTTGAGGAAGGTCACGGCCAGCGTCTCGTCCACGAAAATCACGCTCTCGTTCACGTGGCGGAGGGCCTCCAAGAACCAGCGCTCCTTGTTGCGCATGGGTCCCTCGACCTGGATCTTGTGCAGGAGCAGATCGAGCGCGCTCTTCAGCTCGGCGGCCCTGACGGGCTTCAGCAAGTAGGAGACGGGGTTGGTCCGGTCGGCGCGCTGCATGATGGTCTGGTCCGCGTGAGCCGTGAGGTAGATGACCGGCACGTCGTACAGGCTCCGGAGGGCCCGCGCGGTCTGGATCCCGTCGAACGCCCCGCGGATCCGGACGTCCATGAGCGCCACGTCGGGCCGGCGCCGAGAGGCGATGGTGACCGCCTCCTCCCCCGAAGCGGCGATCGCGAACGCGTCGTGCCCGATCTCGTTCAGCGTCTGTTGTAGGTCACGGGCGACGATGCGTTCGTCCTCGACGATCAGAACCGAAACGCGCTTGCTCTGCATCTTCAATCCCCGGAAGCGAACCGCACGTGGAACGCCGTGCCCTGGTGACGCCGGATCTCCACCGTGGCGGACAGCTGCTCCGCCAGCGTCGAGATCAGCTGGAGGCCCAACGTCCTCGAGGTGTTGAGCTCGAAGCTCTCGGGCAAGCCGACGCCGTCGTCGGAGACGGAGAAGTGCACGACGCCGTCGCGCTCTTCCATCTCGACGCGCACCTTCCCGCGCCGCACGCCAGGGAAGGCGTGCTTGAGTGAGTTGGTCACGAGCTCGTTCAGCATGAGCCCGCACGGGATGGCCTTGTCGACCGCGAGCGACAACGCGTCGACCGAGAGCTCGAGCTCTACGGCGTTCTTCGACACCCCGGCGGCGACGAAGACGCTCCCGACGAGCCCGTGGATGTACTCCGAGAACGGGACGCGCCCGTAGTCTTTGGATTGGTAGAGCTTCTCGTGGATGAGCGCGATGGCGAGGACACGCGTCTGGCACTCGTCGAGCGCGTCGCGCGAAGGCCCGCGCTCGAGCTTGCGCGCCTGCATGTTGATGAGGCTGCAGATCACCTGCAGGTTGTTCTTCACGCGGTGGT
>JAEZYO010000061.1 GCA_023419055.1 Pseudomonadota bacterium
AACGCCCTGCTCGACACCATCATCCAGAAGAAGCTCCTGAAGGCCCGCGCCGTGTACGGCCTCTTCCCCGCCAACGCGGTGGGCGACGACGTCGAGCTCTACACCGACGAGACGCGCAGCGCCGTCCTCACGCGCTTCCACTTCCTGCGCCAACAAGCGGAGAAGACCAAGGGCGAGCCCAACCGCTCCCTCGCCGACTTCGTCGCGCCCAAGGAGACGCGCCTCCCCGACTACCTCGGCGGCTTCGCGGTCACGAGCGGCATCGGCCTCCAGGAGCTCGTGCTCGACTTCAAGGCCAAGCACGACGACTACAGCGCCATCATGGCCGAGGCCCTCGCCGATCGCCTGGCCGAGGCCTTCGCCGAGTACCTCCACCAGCGCGTGCGCAAAGAGTGGGGCTACGGCAAGAACGAAGCCCTCAGCCAGACCGATCTGATCTTCGAGAAGTACCGCGGCATCCGCCCCGCCGCCGGCTACCCCGCTTGCCCCGATCACACCGAGAAGGGCACGCTCTGGAAGCTCCTCGACGTCGAGAAGAACACCGGGATGAAGCTCACCGAGTCGTACGCGATGTGGCCCGGCTCGAGCGTCAGCGGCCTCTACTTCGCGCACCCGCAAAGCCAGTACTTCGGGCTCGGCAAGATCGACAAGGACCAGGCGCTCGACTACCACCAGCGCAAGGGCATCACGCTCGGGGAGGTAGAGCGCTGGCTCGGCTCGAACCTCAACTACGAGCCTTCTAACTGAGAGGGGTGATGGCGCCCTCGACGTACAGGGCGCGCCGTCACCCGCGTGGGTGAGCGGTGGTCGCGCCGTCGCGAGAGAGCGGCGAGACCCCGCCGCGCCCGGCGCACGCCTGAAGGAGTGACCGAGCGGGCCGCGCTTCGTCCCGCCGAGCCCTTCCGTGACCGAGCGGGCCGCGCTGCGACGCCCTTCGCGATCCAGGGAGGGGGAAAGCGGCCGCGTGATGGGGCCCCGCGGAATTTCCTCCTTCGAGGCTCGCGAAGCGCGTCACTTCCGCAGGGCGGGGCGGCGCGTGCCTGAAGACTGCTCACCTCTCTCAACAAACTGAAAACCCCTCTGCGGAGAACAGCAGTGGCTCGAAACCTCCTCCGCGGTGGCTTCTACTTCTCGATGAGCCTCAACGACGAGGCGCGCGCGGCCCTGTCGGTCAACCAGAGCAAGGCAGCTCGCAACAGCGGTTCGCAGGTTCGGGTTCCGGCGTCGTCAGTCGAGACCTTCGCCAGCGCGCTTCTCGCCTGTTTTTCGCTGAAACCTTGCCCGACGAGGGCCGAGAACACCTTGCTCGCGACATCGGTTCGAGCCGCATCGGGCGCGCTTCCGTAGCTCGTCCCGTCCGCGTGACGGAACACCAAGCCTTGGGACGGTGAGCCCTCGATAGTGAGCTTCCCCAGGTGCAGCGCTCGATGGTGCGCCGCGCACAGCGTGATCAAATTGTCGTCCTCGTGGCCGCCTCCTTCCTCGCGTGCCCTCAGGTGATGCAGGTCGACGAAAGTCCCGTGCCGGCAACCGGGTACTACACAGTGCCCACCGTCCCGTCGCAGCACTCGACGGCGAACCGCGGGAGGGATCGTCTGGGTGGCGCGGCCGATCGCGCGCGCGCCCACGTGAGCGCGTGCGCCCACGTGAGCGCGTGCGCCCACGTGAGCGCCCGACACGGCGCCGAGCTCCTGAGCGTCACACCGCGCCATCTCGACGATCTCGGGCTCGACGGGCACGAGCTCACCCGCGCCCTGCTGGAAACCCTGCGCGCAGTGCTCACAGGTCGTCAGCCCGAGCTGATAACTCGCGCGGCCGTCATCGGACGGACCTCTCAAGATCTCGCGGGCCATCAAGAGCAACAGCGCATCGTCGTCGAGCGCCTGCTCGCTCTTTCGGCGAAGATGCGCGACGGCTTCGCGGAAGGTGGCGAACGTCTCGGCGTTGACCTCGAAATGCAGGACGTGACGGACCGCTTCGGGTCGCACCGGATCGCCGGGCCTATCGCCTAATTTTCGCCCTGAAACCAGCCTTTCTACCTGGCGCACGGTCCTGCCGCTCGTCGCCCGCAGCCACTCCTGTTCGGTCCCGGAGGTCGCCACGCGAGTGAGCTCTCGCGCCGCCGACCAGCTGAGCTCCCCGTCGCGCAGTGCTCGATTCATCTCGGGCAGACTCTCGAGCGCCTCTGCGGTTCGGAGCTTGTCCTCGGTCGCCCGGCGCTTGTAGCCAAAGAGGCGCTCGATGTACTCGGCGAAGCTCGCGTACCCGAGCTGCCGGTGCGCCCCGCATCGATACGCCCGCAAGAGCGCGGCACTTTCTTCCCAGTCGAGCGCGGCGCGACGTCGTGCGAGCTCGGAGAGCTCTGCATGCGCCTTCACCCACTCCGAAACCCCGAGCCTCTGTTTCGAGACTGCATCAGACCCCACATGACCCATGCCCCGAACCTATCATGGCAAAATCGGAGCTCGCCGTTGACACCGTGTGCGCCTTTCAGGCACCAAAAGGCGATTTCGAGTCTCGAGCGCGAGAAACGCCGCGACAGCGTCAATCAGCGCTGATTGAACACGGAATTCCCATGCTTCGGCGAGAGCGGAGGTCGCGTTGCGGCTGAAGCTGTCAAGCTCCATCTGCGGTTCGTGTTCGAAATTAGTCGAGAACTGCAGCGTCAGAAGGCCCTCGAACTCTTCGTTCCTACGTTGCTGCTTCGCTCGCTCAACGAGATCTCCGAAGCAGAATTCGGCATCGTCCATCACCCAAAGAAACCCACGTGGGGCGAGCGCGATCGCTCCGGCTCATCCAGCGCCAGTCACCCCGAAATCGGACAGCGAGATGAGACTAGTGGTGGCCCGACCGCCTACCAACGCGCGTCAGGCGCAACGCCGACGCGCCGAGCGCTAGCGCGAAGAGACCGAGCCAGCCTGGCGGCGTGCGACCTTGCCCGATGCGGCAGGCGCAGCTGCTGGTTTCGTCGCGCGCCCCGCGGTCCGGCTCGGCGCTCGCGCTGGGGTCGCCTGCCGTGGTGGTGCCGCCATGGGCAATCGTGCCCCCGGTGTTCGTGCCACCCGCGCTCGCACCGCCGGTGTTCGTACCGCCGGTGTTCGTACCGCCGGTGCTCGTACCGCCCCCCGTGTTCGTACCGCCGCTGTCGCTCGCATCGTCCACGACGAGTACCGCCGCGGCGCTCGTCGGGAGCGTAGATCGGGTGCCCCAACAGCGGCTTACACGCGCGGCCTGGCCCCGGCGGCCAGTAGCTCGGAACATCTTCGGTTGTGAACTCGTTGCAGTAGAAGAACTCCGGGCAATCCGCGTGAACCTGGCAGGGAAGGCGCGCGGGCAGGCAGCGATCGCTGCTGCAGCTCACATTCTCCTCGGGAGCTTCACAGGCGACGCACTCGAAGTTTTCGTGGCACCCGGTTTCACGACAGGGTCTCGAGCTCCAGCTGCAAAGAAACTTGGAAGGAGCAGGCTCACCTCCCGACGGGTTCGTCGTGGTCGACGTCGGTTCTCCGAGCTCTCGGGGCACGAAAACGCGAGGGCCGCTCGGGGCACGCGCAGCCTCTCGAGGCTCTCCTGCACCGATTGGGTCAAGGTCGACCTCGCTCCTGACAGTCTCGTCAGGACGCGCCGCAATCACATTGAACACCCTGTCGGGCTTCTCGTAGTTCTCGGAGGATTGTCCGCGCGAGCGGGCAGCGGAAGTGACGTATCGACCAGCCGCCTGCAACTTTTCCCACGCGCCGGTGTTCCTGACGACGCTTGGCAGCTCCAGCTTTCACTACCTCACGACGGGCGCCAACGCTCTCTACGGCCCTACCATGAGCGGCTTCCGCACCTGCATCGATTTCGTGAACGCGGGCGTGTCGCCCGGTAGCGCGAATAGCCTGCAATGGCACCTGGAGTGGATCGGCTTTTGAAGGCGTGCGGGTCTCCTCGGCCCTGCGTGCCGTCGCCGCGGCTCGACTGGCCTGGTATCGTGCTCCGCGATGATCGCCGACCTGTCCTGGCAGCCGATCGCCGAACACGAGCGCCTCGCCGTGTTGCGCTCTCGGTCCGCCGCGGAAGTGCGCCGGAGGATCGCGGAGCAAAATCCCGGGCACGATCTCCGGCAACTGCTCGCGACCTCGACCTGGGACATCGAAAACTACAACCGCCTGAACCGGCCCGCCGTGGTCGCGACGCTGCCGCGAGCTTGCCACGCGGAGTTCAGCGCGCAGCGCGGCGATCGCGTGCAGGACCTGTGTTTCCGCATGCCGGGCCAGGGCTGGAAACTGCCGGCGCTGCTCGGCCCTTACCGCGAAGCGATCCGGCTCGCCATCGAGGCGGAGCGCGCGCTGAACGACGACTTCGCGGCGCACGAGGACGACTACCACGCGTACATCACCATCGATCAGAAGCGCGTGCCGGCGCATCGCACGCAGCGGCGCCAGGGCTTTCACGGCGACGCCTTCATGACGCCCGAGAACGCGGATCTGAGCCGGTCCGCGCTCACCGAGAACACCTATCTCGTGTGCGACGCGCTGCCCACCGAGTTCAAGGGCGGCCCCTTCGACATCGCCGACGTCTATCCCGACATCGCCGGCTGCCTCGCGCGCTTCGACGAGCTGTCCGCCGCGCAACCGACCCTCACCTTCGCGCCTTACGAGCTCATCCGCATCACCCCGTTCGACGTGCACTCTCCCGCGGTGAACCACGCCGACACCCCGCTCGCTCGCACCTTCGTGAAGATCACCTTCAGCCGCGAGCGATTCAACCGCCAGGGTAACGCGGTGAACCCGCTCTTCTCTTACGACAATTGGTTCTGGGTACCGCGCAACCCCGAGATCCGTAACCTCCGCAACGTCATCGTGGATTGGGACCGGCCGGACGCCGCCGACTTCCTCTCCGTGCACGATCCCACTCAACTCTCGCCCGACTGGTGCGACCTCGCCATCGTCTGGGCGTACAAGACCGAGGGCGTGCGCGCCGAACGCGCGCGCAAGGGGCAATCACTTCAGCCCACCGTCGACGGCTTCGCGGTCAGCGTGAACATCGCCCAGGAAGGCGACTGGTTGATCACGACGCGCCGCGGCGATCAGTACTTTCTCTCGGACGAGAAGCTGCGCGCGCGCTACCACCTCGACCCTCGCGCGGAGCCCGCCGCCGACGACACGCTCCTCCCCTCACCCGAGCCGCTGCCCATGGTGCGCATCACGAGGCCCATCCGCTTCCGTGCGCCCTGGGGCGCGGTTCAATACGCGCCGGCCGGCAGCATGCTGGTGCTCAAGCAGAACGACGTGTACGCCATCCACCCCGCCAATTTCGCGTCCGCCTACCGGCGCCTCGACGCTGCGGAAGACACGGCCGGCACCGTGGAGAAGGCCATCGACGTCGTGCGCCGCTGCGCCGAACGCGCCGCCGCCCTGCTGCGCGAGCGGCGTGCGGAGGCGGCCGCCACGGCGAAGCTCAAGCCCGACAGCACCGTCGTGACCGCGCTCGACTACGAAGTGCAGCGGCTCTACGTCGAGGCGCTGTTTGCCGAACCACTCTTGGAGGGACGGACC
>JAEZYO010000847.1 GCA_023419055.1 Pseudomonadota bacterium
GACGTCGATCAGCCAGTGGTGATCGAGGTACACGGCGGCGCACGCCATCAAGATCACGTAGAACACGTGGATAGGACGAGTGCGCCAGCCCGAGGCGTGCCACGCAGCGAGCAGGCCGATCATCGGGTAAGCGCAGTGCATCGACGGGAGCGCGCCGAAGACCGATGAGGCCCGCGAGTAGAAGCTCGCGAAGTACGTCATGCCGAACAGCTCGTCGACGCGCGCGAGCGCGGCCGGGCTCGGCATCACGGACGTGTCGATGATGCAGCCGTGGGCGCGCAGGTACCAGGGCGGGGCGGCCGGCAAGAGCAGCCAGGTCGCGAACGACAGGTAGTTCCCGATCATGAACGAGAACGCGTACACGCGCAGGCGCCGGCGGTCGGCGAAGTAGAGGTACACGCCATACGCGAACGTGACGTAGAGGAAGATCGTGTACGGCACCGCGAACAGGAGGTCGAACGCGGGGTGGTGACGGACCGAGAAGTAATCTTGGAGGGTGACACCCTTCGACACCGAGAACAGCGCGAGCTCCGCGTCTCGCAGGCTGCAGCCGAGCACCCTCTCGGGTGACACGAAGAGCGGCCGCGCGTAGCGAACGAGGTCGTACCCGAAGGCGACCGCGATGTACGGCCAGACGTCGACGAAGAACTGCTTGCTGCGCCGGCCGTAGAACCCGAACCACGCGCTCAGCGCCGCGAAGACGATGTGCTCCGGGCGAAGGTCGCCGATCCGATAGAGGACGAGCGCATAAACCGTAGGGACGAGCGGCAGGAACCAGAGCCGGCCCCACAGGCCGGTCACGTGGGAAACCGCCGCCTTCATGGGCTCGCCTCGCGAGCCGTGTCCCGAGCGTGGTAGCGTTTCGCCGTCATGTCGTCGCTGCCGTCCAAGAGCGCCCAGGTCTTAGCCACCTGGTTCGGCTGTGGAAAGTCCAAACTGGCGCCGGGTACGGTCGGTTCGATCGGAACGCTCCCGCTGCATTTTGGTTTGAGACTCCTCGGCCCGGGCCCGTATTGGGTGACCACCGTCGCGCTCACCGTGGTCGGAACCTGGGCATCACAGCGAGTGGCCGAGGACAGCGGTGACAAGGATCCGTCCTCCGTGGTCATCGACGAGGTGGCGGGCACCCTGATCGCGATGGGGCTCGTCCAGCATCGCTCGCTCGCCGTCCAGCTCGCGGCGCTCGCGCTGTTTCGGGTCTTCGACATCGTCAAGCCAGGTCCGATCGATCGAGCCCAACGCCTCGAGCCCGCGGGGCTCGGAATCATGGCCGACGACGTGCTCGCCGGCGTCCTGGCCGGGCTCATTGCCCGCTGGCTGTAGCGTGCGGCGCACTCACGGGCGGGTGGCTCTCGCGCGGCCCGCTCTCGTGTCGCTTCTCGAGCGCCGAGTAGGCGGCTCGGAGTGCTGAAACGGCACCCCAGAAGCTCAGGGCGCCCATCACGAGCACGCCCGCGAGCATCATCATTTTCGGCAGGATGCCAGCGAGCGGCAGCGTTCCGAGCAAGAGGCTCAGAACGAGCAGAACCATGCGCTCGGCGCGACGCATGAAGAGCGGCGGCAAGACCACGCCCAGCGCCTCTGCGCGGGCACGCACGTACGGCACGATGAAGCCGGCCACGAGCGCCAGGGTCGGGACGGCCGCGGCGAGCGGCTGGCTCGCGAAGTACACCATCAAACCGACGAGAGGCAGCGCGTCCGCGACGCGATCGACCGTCGAGTCGAGCAGCGCGCCGAAACGGCTCACCTTGTTGGTGGCTCGCGCGACCGCTCCGTCGAGGACATCACAGAGGCCGCTCGCGATCATGAGCGCGGCGCCGACGCCGAACTCACCGACGAGCACGAAGCCGCCGGCTGCGCCCGCGATGGCGAGCGAGACCAGAGTGAGGACGTTCGGCGAGATGTGAAGCTTGCCGAGGACACCGCCAGCGGTCGTGAGCGCGCCGTAGAAAGCCTTTGCTAGGTCGACGCGCTCCCAGACCGTTCCGCGCAAACGCGCGTTCGCGTAGTCACTTCCGGACAGTTTCGAAGCGGTCAACTTGGGGGTCCACACCGTCATGGTAGTGCCGTAAGCGCGCCTCCGAGGAGGGCGTTCAGTCGCAAGCACGCCCCACTGGGAGCGCCTTCGCCTCGAACTCTTGGTCTCGATCACTGAAATGGCAAGAGTGGTCTAACAAGTTCCGTGCCCCGTCACTGGGGTTTCGTTCTCACCACCGGTGAAGAATCGCGAAAGGGAGAAACCGCCCTGCGCCGCCGTCCATCTCACCTGTCAGCGCGTCCAAAATTCCCCACCGTGGACTCGCGACTACAGCGAAACTGAAGCGGGGCGTTCACGGGCGCGTGTGGCGAGGCACGACTACTGAGGCCGAATGACCCCCTCCGAAACGCCCGCGCAATCCTCGACGCGGTGAGAAATGGATTTTGCGGCGCGTGAACGCCGAGCTCCGAGCGCTTACTCGAAGTCTTTGGCCGACGGCCCGAGCAGCGTCCCGCACATCGTCTTGCAGAGGATGTCCTTGGGATCGCACTCGCAGCGCCCTTGCTCCTTGAGCAAGAGCTTTTGCTTCATCTGCTCGACCGTGAAGCCGGCCGATTTCTCGACACGAGACCACTTCCAGTTCTCTTTCACCTGGCGCGGCGTGCGTGGCTCGGTCGGCTTTCCGTCGGGCTCGGCGCAGCAACGAAAGCCGAGGAAGTAGTAATAGAAGCCCTCGTCGTGCGTGTAGATC
>JAEZYO010000928.1 GCA_023419055.1 Pseudomonadota bacterium
TGCCGCGCCGCGGTCGCCTGCTGCGTATCCGACGTGTTCGGCTGGCGTCGCTCCAGGCTGGGCAGGTTCGGCGCGGCCGGAGCGTTGCTCAAGAGCGACCCGGCGCCGTCGGACACCGTCGCGGGCACACGTGCGTTGGCGTCGAGCCGCGCGCGCTGACTACGGCTCGCCATCCGATCGAGCGGGATCTGGTCGGTGCGGAAGGCCAGATCGACGCTGGAGCGCAATCCGGCTCGGGTCGCGATCTCTTCGTTCGTGCTCGAGCTGTCGGCCTGCACCTTGTTGTAGCCGACGTTCAGGTGCGCGCTCGCCCCCCACATCCCCATCCCCATCTGCGCCGAGGCGCCAGTGTCGATGTCGAGCTCCTCGCGCCGCGCCTGCTGCGTGTTCTGCGCGCTCCGCGTGTCGACTCGCATGTCCATCGACGCGTGCAGCCGGCCCTCGTCGACCACCACCCGCTGCAGCCCCATCTGCACCATCGTCGCCAGCATCTGCTGGCGCTCGCGCCCGATGCGCTGCCGAATCAGCGGGCCGAGCGTCCCCATGAGGTCGCTCTCGTCGAGGCTCGACACCTCCGACTCGCTCACCCGCAGCTGCGCCGCGAGCTCGCTCACCTTCTCGGTCAGGTCGACGCCGTCGCTCACTTGCAGCGTCCCCTCCTGGACGCGAAGGAACGGGAACTTGCCGACGGCCCACGCCATCACGTCGGCGTCACGGATATTCTCCGAGGTGAACTCCTCCTCGGTGCGGGAGACCGCGTCGAGCATTTCGCCGATCGCCGTCAGCTGGGAGAGGTTCGACTGGGTAATCGCCTGAAACACGCCGCTGATGAGCTGCTGCACGTAGGTCGGGAAGTCGATCGCCTCGCGGAGCTCTCGGAACGTCCGACCAGCTGCGCGCGTCGCGTCGCCGAACTCCTGCGCCGCGGTCATGGCAGGGAACCGCTCGACCGCCTTGGCTCGTCGGATCTCCTCCTCTGCGGCGAGGTCGGTGCCCATCATCGCCACCGTCACCATCTTGCGAGCCAGGTCGCGCCGTACCTCGGGCGCTGCCCTGGCGAACGCCGGCGTCGCGTCGAGCAGGCCGCGAACCGAGCGGCGCACGACCCGGAGCCGCTCGTCACGAGACGGCGGCGCCGTCAAGCACCCTCCGCCGCATAGACGAGAGCGGCTCGCACCACGGGATCGCCGGCGGTGGGCGCGACGGTGCCCGCGACGAGCCGATCGGCGTTGCGCGAAAGCCACTCGAAGAGCTCGCGCCCCGCCGTCGCCCGCGCCGCTGAGCGCGTCGTGTTCACGGAGCGGCGCAAGAGGCTCGGCGCGTAGCGCGCCACCAGCGTCCAGGGGCTCCCGCCGCCGAGCGCCTGAACCACGTCGGCGTCGGTGAGCAGAGCGAGCGCGTCGCGCACCTGCTTCACGATGTCGCGAGCCGCAAAAGCGGCGATGCCCGTGGCCCGCGTGGTCAGCTCTCCCGCGAGCTCGCGCGCGATCACGCCCGCGCGCACCTGGAGGTGGCGGATCGAGTCGTGACGCCCGGCGTGTCCAATGTCGACCAGCACCTCGACGAGATCGGCGATGCGGGCGTCGAGCTCGCCGATGACGCGCTCGTAGAGCGCGCGCCGCTCTTCGATGACGAAGCGGTCGGGGCGCCGCCGCCACTCTATCAGCCTGCGCACCGCCTGACCCTGGATGGGTAAGGGCAACGACCCGCGCACCACGCCCTCGGCGAGCGCGTCGACCACCTCGAGCAGGCCGGCGTCGTCCACGTGGCGCGCCCACATGAGCACCGCCGCGACGCCGAGCTCGGCCCGGCTCGGTCGAGCCTGCTCGATCGCCGGCAGATCGACCAGGCCCAGCACCGCTGTCCCGAACCGGCGCAGCGCCGCCGAGAGGTGCGCGGCGAGGAGGCGCTCGCTGCCGTCGACGTCGAGCCACGGAGCCCGCCGCTCGGGCGCCCCCGGCGCGCGCGGCGCGCTCGTGCCTTCTCTTGCTGCGGCCGGGTGCACTACTGCCTCTTGGAGTTCGCCTGGACCGCCTCGAACTCGACCTGGCTCGCCATCTTCTCGAGCGGGAAGGTCTCGCTCTTGAACTTGACGTGAACGAAGCCGGTCAGCTTGGCCTTCGCGTCCATGAAGGCGTCGCTCTTCTCGGTGAGGCCAGTGGTCGCGCTCGCGACCCGGACGTTCGTCGCCGAGCGATTGCGGCTCGAGCCGCTGCCGCTACCCTCGGTGCCCCAGAAGCTGCGGTCGTACTCGTACTCGTACGCGCTCTCGGATTGGGTGTCGACGTGGCGCTGGAAGTCCTCGGTGGTGCCGGTGAGCTCGCGGGACGCGCCCTCGTGGCTGGTCACGTTGAACTCGACGCTGGCCTTGATCTCGCCGTCCGTGACGACGATGCGGTTGATGCCCATGAGCACCATCGTGGCCAGCATCTGCTGGCGCTGCCGCGCCATCGTCAGCTGGTGAGCCTGCACGATCTCGAGCTCGCTCTCCTCGTCGTCGGGGTCGGCGTCGTCGAGCCCGAACAGCTCCTTGAAGTTCGGCATCTTCGAGTCGTCGACGCCGGGCCGCCGCTGGAGCTTCTTGTCCGGGCCCTGCCCCTGAGTCTCGAGCGCCTGGGGGTACTTGGCGGCGAGGTTGTCGCGGGCCTCGTTCATCGGCACGTTCTCCGACGCGAAGTCCTTCACCGTCATCGCCACCATCTGGAGGTACTTGCCGAACTCGTGCATCTGCTTGATCGAGCTGTTCACGATCGAGGTGAACACGCCCTCGATGAGGCCCGACACGAACTTCGGGAAGTCGACGTCCTTGATGTTTTGCGCCATGGCCTGGCCGGCCTTGCGCGCGAGCCCGCCCTGCATCTCGTTGCCGACCTGACCGCGCGACTGCGGCAGGTTGGGCGCCTGCACGTTCGACTGGTACTGCTTGTCGTCGTACTTGGTGCCGGTCGCGGCGAGCGCGCGGGTGAGGTCGGCGCGGTCCTGACGCTCGGCTGCCTGCCGCAGCGAGTCATCGCCCCCCGACGGATGGACCATGTAGGCCATCACGTTCACCATCGAGTTTGCGATGTTCTTGCGCTCGTCGGCCTCGAGCGCCTTGAACGACGGCGTGGCCTCGAGGATCTCGCGGACGTGCTGCCGGACCGACGGTAGCGGGGCGCCGCGCAGGCGATCGAGACTCTCCTGGGTGATCATTGACGTGCTCCTCGGATCAGCGCGGTTGCTGGGGTGATTGCGCAGGGGCTTGCGCGACGGGCGGCGGTGCCGCCGGCCTGGCCGCGCCACCCGGAGGCTCGGCGCGGGCGTTGAGCAGGGCGAGGCCGCCCGACGAGACCATTTTCTCGAGCGGGAAGGTCTCGGACTTGAACTTGAGCTGCACCTCGCCGGTGAGCTGGGCCTTGACCTCGGCCTTCGACTCCGAGGTGTCGTCGATCGAGCTCTCGACGGTCGCGACGTGGCTCTGGGAGGCCGCGTCGACGCCGGCGTTGATCCCCCACGGAAAGGCCGAGAAGTTGTGCTGCGCGTGGACCTCGTCTTCCTTGCGCTCGTCGTGCAAGGAAGCCTTCGCGGCGCGGGCCGCCTTGTCGTCGGCGCGCATGTCGAAGACGACCTTGGCGTTGATCTGGCCGTTCGTGACCACGATGCGGTTGATCCCGAGCAGCACCATCGTGGCCATCAGCTGCTGGCGCTCGCGCGCGATCTGCAGCTTGGTCTGCGCGATGATCGCAGCCTCGTTCTCGTCGTCGTCGAGATCGACGCTCATGTTCGGGAAGGCGCGCTCGAGCTCCGCGGCGTCGGCGTCGGGCCGGGCGCGCAGCCGCGACCGCTCTCCGCTGGTGTCGATCACCACCGCCGACGGGAACCGGCTCGCGATGTGATCGCGCGCCTGGGAGTCGCTGACGTTGTCGCGAGCGAAGTCGTCGACCGTCTTGGCGCACGCGGCGAGCAGCTCGCCGTACGCCTTCATCTGGTCCATCGACGCCTTCACCACCGCGTTGAACACGCCGTTGACCAGCCCGGAGACGAAATTGGGGAAGTCGACCTTCTTGACCATCTCGCCGAACTGCTCCACGCCCTCGCGCACCGCCCCCGCCTTGAAGTCCTTGCCGACCTGCCCCGGCTTCTCGGCGACGCGCATCCCGATCTCGCCGACCGGATCCTTCTTCTCCTCGGTCTGCTGCGTGCCCTTCGGCGCATCGGCGAGCGCGCTGGCTACGGCTTCGGGCGCGTCGGCTAGGTACGAGCTCACGCGCACCATCGCGTTCGCCAGCGCCTTCTGGTCGGGCGCGGACATCGCGCGGAACGCCGGCGTCGCCTCGAGGATCGAGCGAACCTCGGACCGCACCTGCGCGAGCTTGTCGCTTTGCGCGAGCATCGGGGTCGGCTACCGGGTCTGGGGTGGAGGAGCGGGCTGCTGAGCGGGAGCTTGCGCAGGCGGCGGCGCGACCGCGGGCGCGGCCGGAGCTTGCGCAGGCGGCGCGACCGCGGGTGTTCCCCGACCGCCGCTCTGCGCCTGATTGAGGGCGAAGAGCTGCGTCGAGTTCATCATCTTCTCGAGCGGGAACGTCTCGCTCTTGAAGCGGAGGGTGACGTCACCCGACAGCGCCGCGTGGGCCTCGATGCCGCCCGTGGAGTCGCCCTGCGTGAACACCTTCAGCCCGACGGGCTGCTCGAACCGACCCTTGACGTGCATGTCCGTGGTCGTGATCTCGCCCTCCATCACCTGCTTCTCGTACTCCATGTACTGGCCTTGCCGCTGCACCGTGTCCGACGCGGCGAAGTTGAAGCTCACCTTCGCGTTGATCTTGCCGTCGGTGACGATGATGCGGTTGATCCCCATGAGGATCGTCGTGGCCAGGAGCTGCTGCCGGCCGCGCGCGATCTCGGTGCGCGCCGCCACCACCAGCTTCTGCAGCGCGTCCTCGTCATCCAGGTCCTCGATGGGGGCGTCGGTGCCGAGCTCGGCCTGGAAGTCCGGCATCGAGTCGCTGTCGTAGTCGTCCTTGACCTTGAGCTTGCCGCTCGTGATCTCGAAGATGTTCGGGTACTTCTTGGCCAGGTGCTTCTGGCCCTCCGCGACGTCGGTGTGCTGATCGACGAAGTCCGAGAGCGACATCGCGACCGAGTTCACGAGCTCGCCGTACGCCTTCATCTGCTGGATCGACGCGTCGACCACGGCGTTGAACACACCCTTGACCAGGCTCGACACGAAGGCCGGGAAGTTGACCTCCTTGACCAGCCGCGCCATCTGCGTGACGCCCGCGGCCGTCGCCTCCGCCTGGAAGCGCTCGTCGGGCGTCCACTTCGCCGGCGCCTCGTATCCGGGTGCGCCCGGATACCCGCCAGGCGACATCGGACCGCCGGGCGGCGTGGGCCCGGAAGGCCAGGCCGGACTGGATTCGAGCGCGCCGGCCTTGGGTTTTCTCGCCAGCTCCTGCTCCACGAGCTGGCTCGCGACCTTGGTGGTGCTGTCGAGGATCCCGCGGCGCTCGTCGAGGGACAGCGCGTGGAAGGCGGGGCTCGCCTCGAGCATGGCGCGCACCTCGTGCT
>JAEZYO010000949.1 GCA_023419055.1 Pseudomonadota bacterium
CCCCCGTACCGCTGGTACTCACGACCGGCCTCCACCGCGTTCAATCGGCGGAGGTAGGCGTCGGGGTTGGCGTGGTAGTGCAGATCGAGAAACTCGAGCCTCGAGGCCCAGCGCTCGCGGAACTCAGCCATGGGGCGCGGCCCACGGGGTCGCGTAGCCGTGCGAGCTCCGCGCGGCGTCGAGCTTCGCGCCGCTCTCGATCGCCCGAACGATGCCGGCCTCGGTCTCGAGGACGCGCTCGGCTCGGACGATGATCTCCTCGAGGAGCGCCGCGGGGAGCACCAGCACGCCGTTCTCGTCCGCGAAGATCCAGTCCGTGGGGTCGACCTGGACGTCACCCACTCGCACGGGAACCTTCACGCCCGTCACTCGGACTCGGTTCTTTCCCGACACCATGTACACCCCCTTCGTAAAGAGCGGATACCCGAGGCTCTTCACGAGCGCGATGTCCCGCGCAGAGCCGTTGATCACGGTGCCGGCGATCCCCTGCATCAGCGCCTTCCGAGTGAGGATGTCGCCCCAGTTCGTGCAGAGCGTGTTGCCACCGTTGTCGATCAAGAGAACGTGGCCGGCCGGAACGTCGTCGATGTAGTTGCCCGCGCCCTGAAACGACGTGGGCGGCGCGTCGAACGGTTCGTACTGGACGGTGTAGACGGGGCCAGCCGTTTTGATCCCTTCCACCCGCGGGACGATGCCCGCGAGCGCTCGGTTCACGCCCAGGCTGTCCATGGCGTCGGAGACGGCTGCGGTATCGAGCGCGATGAGTCGCGCCCGGAGGGCGCTTTGATTATCCGTGAGCATGGGGCCTCTTCTGCGAGCTTCTCGCGTAACTCCAACAAGAGAACTGACGAACGTACTCCGCCACCTCGGGACCGCGGAGCGCGGCCGAGATCTCGTAACGCTCCCCGAGCGGCGACTGGCACGTGATCCTGAGCGTCCCCGAGCTCTCCTTCCCGGCCAGCACGTCGCTGAACGCGGGCGTCGTATTCACGAGGAAGACGTCGCCGTTGGGCGCTCCGGGCAGCTCGGCGAGCAAGGCCTGGAGCGCAGCGTCGTCGCTCCGGAAGCGCACGCTCGGGTTGCCGCCGAGCATCTCGACTGCGCTCTTGCCGGTCGTATTGACGATGTTCGCCGAGAAGGCTTCGGTGACGCGATTCACGAACTCGTCGATCTCCGGCGTGACCTCGTCGACGCGCAGTGACACGAGCACGTAGGGGTATTTCCACAGGTATCCGACGAGCGGCGCGAGCTTCGAGGACAGCTTAGCGATGGTGTCGTTGGCGTCCGTCTCGGTGACGCCGAGCAGCGTCCAGACGAATTTCCTACCGGCTTCACCGCCTGCTTCGACTCCGGCGAGAGCGGCGCGCAGCACCGCCCTCATCTCGTGGGGCGGCCCCGGGAGCACGACGAATTGGGTCCCGTGCCGCGTCACCATGAAGCCGCACGCCATGCCTTGATCGTTGGCCACGAGCGCCGCTCCGGCGGGTATCGAGGCCTGCACGCGGTCCGTCTCTCGAATCGAGAGCCCGAGCTTCGCCATGCGCGCGGTGATGTGATCCCAGGCAGCCTGCCGAAACTCGAGCGGGAGCCCGAGCGCGTCCGCCACGGCGAAACGCGTGGCATCGTCGCTGGTCGGGCCGAGCCCGCCAGTGACCACCACCAGATCTCGATCCCCGAGGTAGCGCGTGACCGCGCGCGCGATCGAGCTCTTTTGGTCGCCGCAGACGCTGTGCTCGTTCACTTCGAAGCCGAACTCGTGCAGCGAGCGCGCGATCTCGGTGGCGTTCGTGTTCGCGTAGTCACCTCGAAGGAGCTCGTCTCCCACGGCGACCACCGCGGCCGTGCGGCGGTAGCGGCGACCGTTGACGGCCTCGATGACCTCTCCCGCGAACGCGCTGGTGCTGGCGGATCCGCCGTAGTCGTAGGTGCGATCGCGGCCCTTACGCACCACGGTCATGACCGCAGCCTTCACGCGCTCGGCCTCGACCCGGAAGCCGATGTGGTCGAGCAGGAGCGCGATGGTCAGGAACATCGCGCTCGGGTTGGCCTTGTTCTTCCCGGCCATGACCGGCGCGCTGCCGTGAACAGGCTCGAAGTACGCTTGCTTCACGCCGTAGTTGCCGCTCGGCGCCATACCCAAGCCGCCCATGATCCCGCCGGCCAAGTCCGAGAGGATGTCGCCGAACATGTTCTCGGCGACGATCACGCCGAAGCGCTCGGGCCTGGTCGTGAGCCAGAGGGCGACGGCGTCCACGTTCTGGATATCGTGACGCACGCTGGGAAAACGCGCGGCGACCTCGTGCAAGATCTCCTCGGCGAAGTGCCCGCTCTCGCGGAGGACGTTGGGCTTGTCCGCGAACGTCACCTGCTCGAAGCCGTGGTCGAGGGCGTAGCGAAACGCGAACTCGAAGAGCCGCTCGAGCCCGAGCTTGGTCTGGAGGCGGAGCGTCACCGACGTGGCCTCTGGCCCGTACTTTTCGATGTTCGGGTGGTTCAGGAGGCCGCGGAGCTCGGCCGGGATGCCCGCGTAGTCGTATCCGGCGTAGAGCCCTTCGGTGTTCTCTCGAATCACGCACAGGCTGTACGGCTTGTCGTCTCCGCTCACGAAATACGACGGTCGAACGTTCGCGAACAAGCCGAGGCGCTGACGCAGCTGAATCACCGGAGAGACGTACCGGTGCGCGCGGCCGCGCAGGTGCTCCGGCAGCTCTTCCTCCGCCTGTCGCTTGGGCTTGCTCGTGATCGCGCCGAGCAGCACCGCGTCGGCTCGTTCGATCTTCTCCCAGGTCTCTTCGGGAACGGGATTTCCGATCTTCCGCCAGGACTCCCAGCCGATCTCCCCGTGCTCGAGCTCGAGCGGTAGCCTCAGCGCGTCGAGCACCGGGAGCGCCGCGTCGCAAACTTCCTTGCCGATGCCGTCGCCCGGCAACACCAGTATCTTTTTCTTCGTCGTCATGTCTTGAGCCAACTTCCAATCGCGTCGAGCGCGAACTTGGGATTGTCCTTCAGTAGGCGCATGCCCGCCCCGGGCACCGCCAAGCGCCGGTGCTGCCGCCGTCCCGGTACGGTAGCTTGGTTCTCTATCGTAGCGAGCTGCGAGAGCTCCCCCACCATGCAGAGCAAGTCGCCGTCGAACCTCGCGGCCTCTTCCCGCGCGTCGAGCTCTGCCAGAAGCTCGAAGCCCCGCAGCATCCTCCGACAAGCTAGCTCGATTTCGGCCTGCTTCTCCAGACCGACGGCGTCTCGATGCCGTGCCTCCGGCAGGCTGCCCGCCGGCGCCACCAGGGTGGCGAGGCATCTCAAGGCCTCGGCCAGGTTGCGGCGTCTCAGCGGCTCGATCAAGCAAGCCAAGTGTCTCTGCAAGCTCGCGTCGACGAAGCCCGGACCCGACAGGCAGAGGACGCGCTCGGCGCTCGGAAAGTAGCGGGAGAACTTGACGGAGAGCGAACCGCCGAGGGCGTAGCCCGCGAGCAAGCAGCGCTCGCTCGCGAGCTCGGACAGGCGGCGCGCGACGCTATCGAGCCAGGCGGGCGAAACGGCTCGGTCGTCGCCGCCCGCGAAGAGCGCCGGAGTATCCACGATCACGACGCCGTACCCTCTGTCGAGCAGCAGCTCGGTCAACGGCGCGCAGAAATCTCCCCCGTCCCAGGTCGGCGTGACCGGGCCGAATATCAAGGCGCGCCGAGAACGATCTCGCTCGAGGACCAACCAGGGTTCGATCATGACAGCGCGGGCACCACTGCATCCTCTTGGTACTTGGCGGTTTGGTGGGCCAGGCGCTCCACGACTCCGCTTCGTTCCGTGAACGGAATGTTCAAGAGGCCGCACATCATGTCGACGTCGTAGTCGTGGTCGTCCTGGACGAACTGAGGATCGTTCCGCAAGCGCTTCGCTGCGCCGAGGACGGCCTCGAGTGAGTACTTGTCGAAGCCTACCGAGCGGCAATATGCGATCCACTGCTCGAGCCTGAGGTTTCCAATCCCCTTGCCCATCCCGAGCAGGCTGGCGTCGACGAACGTCGCGCCCTCACGGATGGCCGTGATGGTGTTCGCCATCGCCAGGCCCATGTTGTCGTGCGCGTGATAGCCGATCCTGAGCGTCGTGGCGCGCCGCACCGTCGAGACCAGGCGCGCGACCAGCATCGGGTTCAAGTTCCCGTTCGAGTCCGCGAGGTAGACGACGTCGACGAGCTTCTTTCTGGCCTCGATGTCTCCGACGAGCTTCTCCAGGAGCTCCGTCCCGATGCTGCTCACCCGCACGATGTTCAAACTGACGCTCATGCCTCGCTGCTTCGCGACCTCGGCGATGCCGAGCGTCTCTTCCAGGTTCTTGGGGTTGACGCACAACCTGAGGAGCGCGACCCCGCAGTCGGCGAGCTCTCGCACGTCGGGCGCGGAGATGTTCTTGGCGTGCGCGATCACCACGAGCTTCAGGTTCGGCGCCTCTTCGCGCAGCAGGGTCAAATACCTGGCGTCGCACAAGCCGGTCATGCCGATGTTCTCGATCGGTAAGATCGAGCCGTTCCTGTATCCGACCTCCACGTAGTCGACGCCGGCTTCGTACAGGCGCCGAGCGTGCTCGACGGCGTACTCCGCGGAGAAACCGAAATTATTGCGATAGCCCCCGTCCCGAAGGGTCACATCGATGACCTGTGCCTTCAACAACAAATGTCGCATTCGAAACCCCTTTTCTCATTCGAGGCAGCCTCGTGGCCGCCCATTGAAACGAACACTCCTCGTCAGCGCGTCTCGAATATCGGCACGCGCCCTCCCGATCTCCGGCTTCCCTCCGGAGACCTACAGGTTCAGCCGACGATCGCGAACACGCTATCGAAGGCCTCGTCGCGCAGCGGGATCAGTGCCTGGTACTCCGGTGAGTCGTACCAACCCTTCGCGGCCTGGCGGTCGGCGAAGCGATACACGACCGTCGTGTCGAAGCGCGGGTCGCTCGACCCGAACAGCAACTCTTGCTTTCCCTTCTGAACCAACTCCCCGCCGAACTTCTGGAAAATAGGCGGCGTACTCGCGGAGTAATGCTTGAGCTTCTCCGCGTTCTTTACCTTCAGCTGCACGATCAACAACGCAGACATGTCACTTTCCTTTCCCAAGAGCAGGTGAACTTCCGACAAGCTCCGTCTTTCGCATCAGCTCCAAGAACAAGTGACGAGCCTGATGCGTCGCCCAGAAATCGAACTCGGTCGAAGGCGTGTTGAACAGCGCCTTGCAAGTGAGGAGCCGGCTCGCCGTGTCGATGAAGCGAGCCTCGTCGCGCGTGAACACGGCCGTGGCGATCGAGGCACCGAGCGGAGTACCCGCGACGCTCTCGTTCGCGAGCGCGACCGGGTCGGTCCCCGCCTCGTAGTAGCAAACGGCGACCGTCGGGTAAGGGACCTCTTCCTTCAAGATGCCGGCGGTGGTGGGCACCGTCAGCAGGAACAGGTCGCGCTCGTAGAAGACGCTGCCCGAGGCCGCGCATTCACGCGCCGTGACGCGTGCCTGTGGATCATTGCGGCCGAGATCGGTGTCGGGGTGGTTCGGCGCGCCTCGAACCAGCTTGTCCGCGTGACGCACCAGGGCCGCCTCGAGCTCCTTGGCCAGGCTCTTCGGCGCGTACACCTTCTTGGTCGAGTTGCAGCGGTTTCCGCGATCGTCCGTCGCCCCGCGAATGATCATCTCCGCCGCGAGCTCGACGTCGGCGTCGGGCCACACGATCGCTCCGGAGCGGCCGGTGAGGTACACGAGCGACTTGTGCCCGGCGCGGTAACCGAAGGGTTCGCAGATCGCGGAGACCGTATGGTCCTCGCCGAAGATCACGGATTGCTGAGTGCGACCGATCAGGCGCCCGACGAGATCCTTCTCCCCGTCGGTGTCGCGGCTGATGTAGAGCAACGCTGGAGGCGTGATTCCTTCGGCCGCGAGGGCCCGCGTGAAGAGGTACGCCCCGAGCGGCTCGATCTTGCTCGGCTTGACGACGGCGGCTGCGTTCGCGAGGAGCGCCTGGGCGATGTTCCAAGGCGCGATGGCGATCTCGTCACCCGCGAGCACGAACATGGTCGAGATGCCGCCGCGATAGACGCAGTTGTCGCGATCCATCAGCACGTCCAGAGCTTCCTCCCCCGGGCGCGCCACCGTGACGATCTCGGCGAGGGACCTTACGTACTCGTCCAGCCGCGCGAGCCAGCCGTTCACGGCCGCGATCGACTTTCTCATGTGCTTGATCGGGCTGCCGCTGAGCTCGGCCTGAATCATCAGATCTTGATCGCGAATCCACGAGCCCTCGCGACCGATCTTCGCGAGCGCCTTGATCACGGCTTTGATGGATTGAGGGCGCTGAGCGTTGAGCGACTTCAGCGCGAAGCTCACGTCCTGCTCGGTGGTGACCGGAAAGCTGAATCGCCCGGCCTGTCGGCGCTGTTCGGAGCGCCTGGGCACGCCTCGTACGATGTTCTCGAGCTGCACGATGTCGGACATGTCGAACCTCCTCAGACTCCCCCGCCGCAGCCCTGCTGAAGGCGCTCGAGCTCGATGACACGCTGGATGCTGCGCAACCTCGGCGACTTCCGGCCGCAACGGCAGGGGTCGGTCACGTAGGTCGCTTCGTCGCCCACGGCGTACCTGATGAAGCGTGATCCGTTGCGAATGCCCGTCACCACCACGAACCCGCGCTCCCCGTTCTTCACGTGTTTGCCGGTCTTCTCGTCCAACACCTCGGTGTAGGTGGGCCCGGCGCCGAGGTGCAGGCCTTCGTTGAACTCGCAGTCGATGGCGTTCGGGAGGCTCTCGGAGAAGCCGTACATCTCGAAGAACTTGGTCTTCTCGACGCCCGCGAGCTCGTTCGCCTCCCACAGCCTCTCCTTCAAGTTCAGCCCGGCCGCGTCGCGCGGAGAGCCGCTCGTGATGATGACGCGGATGTTCCTGCCGATGAAGTTGTCGGCGTCGATGTTGAGCAGCGAGTCCAAGTTGGTGCCCTTGGACGCCCCGGGGCTGCCGCTCGGGAGGCCGGGGGGGATCGCGAGTCCATTGAAGCCTCCGAACTCCTTCGCTCCGCCGCGCATCAGCTGTTCGAGCACCGCTTCGGGAGTCGTGCGCGTCATGTGGACGCCCTCGACTGAGCAACCGTAGGTGGAGATGCTGTCCTCCTGGAACTTGGCGCCCACGTGCCCGCCGTTGAAGCAGTTCAGCACGCGAGTCACCGCGCCGAAGGGCACGTGCGACGCGAGCAGCCGCGCGCCCGTCGCGACGAGGACCTCCCAGTCGTCCTTCGTGTAGTACGACACCTTGGGTTTCAGGCCGCTCGAGCCGCTGGTCGTGAACTTGCGCCACAGCTTCTGCTCTTGCGGCAGATCGTGAAAGCCGACCTTGAGGCGTTCGCGCAGGTCGTCCGGGAGCAGGCTGCTGTCGTCGAGCGCGCTCACCTCGCCGCTCGAGAGCGGCGGGATCGCAGCGAACCCCTCGGCAGCGCGGAGGTCGCGCGGCGAGAGCCCGGCGCGGCGAACCCGCTCGCGATAGAACTCGCACGCCTCGACGCTGTGCGCGACGAACTCGTAGCACAGCTTCTGATACTCGTTCGAGTACGGCTCGTCGTCGTTACGGCGATCGCTCACGTCGAACGCGACGGCACCGAACTTGATGATCTTGGAAGGCAGGTTGACTTTTTGCATGCTTGACGCTCGCTTTTCGAGGAAACCCTTTGGTGTGAACGGCGACGCCGGCGGCTAGGCCAAGAGCTCCGCGTCCGAGGCGGCCGCTTTGCAGGCCGCGTCGCCGATGATGACGTCCGACGCCTTCTCGCTGATCATCACGATGGCGGCGGTGGGGAAGAAGCCAGGCGTCTTCGGGAACACCGACGCGTCGACGACGCGGAGGCTCTCGACGCCGCGCACCCGGAAGCTGCTGTCGAGCACCGCCATCGGGTCGTCGTCGGCGCCGATCTTGGCGGTGCAGGACGCGTGGTGCCCCCAGGCGACGTTGCGCACGTGCTCCTCGAGCTCTTGCTGCGACTGGAGGTGCTCTCCCGGCGACACCTCGGCGACGAAGTGCTGCTGAGCGAGCGGATCCGCCATCGCCTCCCGAATCATGCGGATGCCCTCCACGCTCGCCTTCAAGTCGTCGCTCCCCGCGTTCCCCTCCTCGAAGTAGTGGAAGACGATGTTCGGGACGTCGGTGGGATCGGTGGAGCGCAGCGTGACCGTACCGGCGGTGTTCTCGACGTGCGTCTTGAGGACGTTCCAGGTCCAGTGATTCGTGAGCGGCTCGCTGGAGTACCCGGGGTAGTAGCCGTAGAAGGCGACCGGGAGCCCCACGAAGAACAGATCCGGCTCGCCCTTCGCGACGCTGGATTTCGCGATGCGAGTCCCGAGGATGGTGTTGCTGGCGAAGGGACCCGAGAACTCTTGTTCCACGCCCTGATCGTCCAACCACTTTCCGGACGTGTAGCTTGCCTGACAAGGATCCCCACTCTGGAAGGTGCATCGCCCCCAGAGCGGGTTCTCCTCACCCTTCATCGAGTAGACGACCGGCACCTCGTAGCGATCTTGCAGGTTCGCTCCGACCCCTGGAAGATCGACCACGACGTCGATCCCGAGACGCTTGAGCTCGCGCTTGGGTCCGATCCCAGACAGCTTGAGCAGCTGAGGCGTGTTGAAGGCTCCGCCTGCGAGGATCACCTCGCGACGCGCGAACAGAGTCTCCTTGCGCCCGGGCGCGGCCGTCTCGCTGTAGCGGTGCGCCTTGTAGCTCTGACCGCCGCCGCGGAGATACTCGACGCCCACCGCCCGCTTCGAGCGGCCCTTCTTTCGGATCACGACGCGCGAAGCGAGCGCGTTCGTGATGATGTGGAGCTTGTCGGGGAGCGCGGTCTGCGTGTCGATCAGGTACTCCCGGATGGCGACGCGCTTCTTGTTGAGCACGTTCATCGGCGTCTTGAAGTAGCCGGTGGCGCCTTGCGCGACCGTGGGATCGTTGACGTCGAGCGTCGGGTTTCCCTCGAAGAACGCGTCCGGCGTCTCGGTGCCCGCGTAGGCGATGTCCGCGAAGCTCGGGAAGGTCGTGTATGCCGACTCTTCCACCATGGAGGTGCCGATGTACCCGGCGAAGCCGTGCCCCGGCTGCGACGGCTCGCAGTACTGGCAGCTCTCGACGCGGACGTAGTAGTTTCGCATCTTGTCCGCTGCCCACGAAGCGTCGCCGGTCATGCTGGCGATGGCGTCGAAGTCGCTGTCGTGCGGGTAACACCAGATGAGGGCGTTGTGAGAGGCCGAGCCGCCGAGGCACGACCCACGCGGATAGAGCACGCCCTTGTCGGGGACGTAGTTCGGGTCCTTCTGCTGTTGTTCGAGGTTCGCGTAGTGGCTGACGAAGATCTGCCAACTGAGGAGCGGGTGCTCCGAAGCGCCGCCGAAGAAGCCGGGCGTCTCGTACACGCCCTGGGTGCTCGGGTCGATCTCGTTGGCCTCGGCGGACACCGGATCGAGGCCGGCTTCCAGGAGGGCGACGGTGAAGCCTGCCTTGGCCAGGTTTGCCGCGAGCGGACCTCCGCCGGGCCCCGCGCCCACGACGATGAAGTCGTAAACACGTCGCGTCCTGTTACGACCGAGCGCGATCTCGGGAATCGTCGTGCTTGCGAGCGCCGCGGCAGCCGCCTGCTTGATGAAGGCGCGCCTCCCTGCGCCGCCGTGCCTCGCCGTCTTCGACTTCTTGTGAAAAACACTCATTTTGCACACACTTTCGCTGCTGAGCCCATTGACGAGCCCGCAATATTTGGGGGAACGAGGAGGCTCGCGAGCTCACCTCGCCCGAGTCGGGTTGGCGGAACCGACGGCGTCGTGACCGTCAGAACCGAGAACGAATCACGGCGACGTCGACTTCGCGGCGCCGGCGATCACTTTGGCGACATCCAGAGGACGCGACAGCATCGGTACGTGGCTCGAGCGCAGCACCTTGACGTTGGCCTTGATCTTGGCCGCGGCCGCGCGCTGTGCCTCGGGGTGAATCATGCGATCTTGTTCGGTGACGATGTACCAGCTGGGCTTGGACACCCACGCCGCCGCCGTCAGCTTCTCGTCGAAGTTGGCTGCCCGGACCGCGCCCTGAGACGCTTCGATGAGCTTCTTCTCGCTGTCGCTCGCGTCCTGCGCGAAGTCGGTGGCTACGCCCTCGGGTGATAGCTTCAAATAGCCGTCCGAGACGATGAGTCGAGCGAGACCGGGCGGCGCAGGGTGATCCTTGACGGTGTCCGCCGACGACTGTCCAACCGACGGCGCGAACGCGGCGACGTAAACCAGCGCCTTGACCTTCGGGTCGACCCCCGCCTGGGTGATGACCGCTCCTCCCCAGGAGTGTCCGACCAACACCACGGGCCCTGGCGCTTCTTTGATGGCGCGCTTGGTGAACGCCACGTCGTCAGCGAGTGACGAAAGCGGGTTCTGCACGACGATGACCTTGAGGCCCTGCTTCTGAAGCAATGGAACCACCTTGTTCCATGCGGATCCGTCAGCGAACGCGCCGTGGACGAGCACCGCCGTGGTGGGCGGAGGAGGAGGCGGGTCCGCCGCGAAGCTCGGCGCGCTGAACAGCGCGAGGCACGCGACGACCAAGAACTGAAGAATCACGCTCCCAGCGAGCGCTTGCCATACGGCGCGACCCCGCAAGTATCCCTTGATTTGACCCATCATTCCTCTCCACGTCTTCCTCAATGGGCGCCGGCTATGCCACCTGCGCCTACCCAGGAGACGTTAATAAACTACCGCGCGATTAGATCGCAAGCGATTTAATTGCACGCGATACATATACCTATGCCAGCACCGCACGAACGACTCGCCGACCCGATCGTGACCTCGCGAGCACTGAAGAAACTTTCGAAACTCGCACTCAACGGCGACGCACCACTTCGATGACAAGGCTTTCACGAACGAGCTCGGCGCGATCGCCGCGCTCGACGTCGCTGACGCGCGGCGAAGCTCGTCAACGCCGGCGCGCGAGGACATGCGACGTAAGCTCGCCGAGCGAGGTGACCGGCGAGAGCGTGAGAAGCCAATTGCTCGCATGGCTCGCGGTGCCAAGTCGCCGTCGCTCGAACGAGGTCCTAGGCCCGCGCCGTTTCGATTTCCTCCTTCGAGCCATGATGATGTTCGCTCGAGCGCACGACGATCACTCTTTTTGCGCGTCTTGGATCACTCTTCGACGACGTGTCGCTCCGCCATGAGGAGTGAAGTCCGATCGACCGCCTCGACGGCGGCACGACGCGATGAAGCAGCCACTCAGGCAGGTTATTGGGCGCCGTACGCAGCGCGCTCACCTCTCGCGTTCGAGGCGGCACGAGTCGGCGAGGACGTGACGAGCTCAGCGCCCGGCGACGTCGAGGAGCTTCTCGCGAAGATCCTCCAACCGTCGCTTCAGCTCGCGCGCGTCGCTCGCGGTGCAGGGCACTCGGTTCATCTCGGCTTGCACGCCGAGGGCCTTCGTGCGGAGGGCCTTACCAGCCTCCGTCAACGAGACCAGAACTTGTCGTTCGTCTTCCTCGGCGCGTTGACGCGACACCAAGCCGTTGGCCTGCAGGCGCTGCAAGATCGGGCTGGTGGTCGCCGAGTCGAGGAAGAGCCGCGCCCCGAGCTCGGAGACGGGGATCGAGTCTTCCTGCCAGAGAACCAGCATCACCAGGTATTGCGCGTAGGTCAGGTTCAACGGCCGCAGGGTCTTGCGGTACAGCCGATCCATCGCGAGGCCCGTCGAGTAGAGTGAGAAGCACAGCAAGTCGTCGACAGTCGCGAGCTCTGGGGCGGGCCTGGCTTTGCGCTGGCGCATCCGGAAATAGGTAATTTACACCCCTCTCGGTGGCAAGGTGCGACATCGCCAACTCAGAGTCAGCAATCGACCACTCGCCTCCGGCGAACCGGCGCACCTCGACACACACGTGGAAAGACGAGGCCTCCGAGAATGATCGGCATCGAGACGAACTTACCGAGGTGTCTCGAAAAACGCGTAGATTCGTCTGAAACTCTACGGCGCTTCGAGCGCGCGCCTCGACCAGCACGGCGCCGAGCGGGACCGGACCCCGGAAACGGTCAGGCCTCGCGAACGCGACGAGCGAGCGACTGAGGATACTCGGCGGGGAGCCCCTGAATCGGAGCCAGGGCGAGCGCCTGCTCGAGCTCGCGTGCGTTCTGCGGGCGCTCGGCGGCGCGCTTCCGGAGACAGCTCATGACCGCCGCTTCGATCGCTTGAGGGATGGGCAGGTCGGGCCGCGCCTGCCGCATCGGGACCGGGATCTCGCGCTGCTGGAGATCGAGGAGCTCGCGGCGGCTGCGCCCGCGGATCGGGAGCTCGCCGGTCATGGCCTCGTACATCAAGACGCCGAAGGCGTAGAGATCGGTTCGCTGATCGACGGGGGCCCCGACGCACTGCTCGGGCGACATGTACTCGGGCGTGCCGAGCGTGTAACCGTCCTGGGTGAGCTGCTCCGCCTCGCTCAGCTTGCTCATGCCGAAGTCCAGCACCTTCACCGAGCCGTCGCTGCACAAGAATATGTTTGCCGGTTTCAAATCGCGGTGCACGACGCCCTGCTGGTGGGCCGCCGCGAGCGCGCGACAGACCTGCGTGAAGATCGGGACCGCGGCGGCGGGGCCGAGCGGCCCCTTGCGCCGCAGGCGCGTCGCGAGGCTCTCGCCCTGCAGGAGCTCCATCACCACGTAGATGGAGCCGTCCGGCAGCTGCTCGAGATCGAGCGTGCGGACCACGTTCGGGTGCTCGATCGACACCTGGACCCGCGCTTCGCGGCGCAGGCGCGCGACCTCGGACGCGTCCGCGGCCGCCGCGCCGCGCAGCACCTTGATGGCGACCTTGGCCCCGAGCGCCGTGTGCTCGGCGGCGTAGACCGCGCCGATCCCGCCCGAGCCGATGCGGCTCGTGATGCGGTACTTGCCGCCCAGGGT
>JAEZYO010000969.1 GCA_023419055.1 Pseudomonadota bacterium
AGCGTGATCATCGAACGCCCGGACTCTCCTCTGGCACGAGGCAACGTCCCCTTCCCCGCGTGGGGTATCGCTCTTATCGGCGGGTCGGTGGTCGTGATCGGGCTCGTCGTTCTTTTCTTCTCGATTCGATCCAGGCGCCGATGAAAAACCCCCAGCTCGTTCCATGAATCGCTTTCTTCGGCGCGTGATCGTCGCGATGCTGCTCGGCGTCCTCGTCTACGGGGTCGCGGTGCTCTACGCGGGCATCAACACGATGCGCGAGAGCCTCGCGACCTTCGCCTGGTGGACGTTCGCCGCCGCGCTCGCGCTCGCCAGCACGAACTACGTGCTGCGCTTCCTCAAGTGGCAGTACTACCTCGGCCGGCTCGGTATCTCGGGCATCAAGCCGCTCGATAGCTTCTTGGTCTTTCTGTCAGGCTTCGTGCTCACGGTGACTCCGGGCAAGGTGGGTGAGGTCTTCAAGAGCGCCGTGCTCGCGAAGACGCACGGGGTCGCCGCAGCGCGCACCGCGCCGATCGTCGTGGCCGAGCGCCTGACCGACGCCATCGGCGTGATCGTGCTGATCGTGATCGGGAGCGCGGCCTACGCAGGCGGGCTCGAGTGGGCGATCGCCGGCGCCTTCGCGGTCACGCTCGGCTTGCTCTTCATCGTCTGGGAGCGCCCGGTGCGCGCGATCATCGCGGCGCTCGAGAAGCGGCCCGGCAAGCTCGGGGAGCTCGCGCCCAAGCTCGCCGAAGCATACGGCAGCCTGCGCATCGTCGCGGGCCCCGCAGCGTTGCTCTGGCCCACGTTCCTCTCGATCCTCGGCTGGGGCTGTGAAGGTTTTGCCCTGTTCCTCCTGCTCCGAGGGTTTCACCAAGAAGTGCCGCTCGGCGTCGCTGTCTTCTTCTATGCCACCGCCACGCTGGCCGGCGCCCTGGTGCCGGTTCCCGGAGGGCTGGGCGTGGCGGAGGCGATGATTCAAGAGCAGCTCGTGCGGCTAGGTGGTGTTGCGCAAGGCGCCGCCACGGCGTCGATGATCTTGATCCGTTTTGCGACGCTCTGGTGGGCCGTCTTGGTAGGCTTCGCAGCGCTCTTCGCGCTCCGGGTGCGCTTCGGGGCCGCCCTTTCCGAGGTGTCCGCGGCGGCTCCTGAAGAGGCGTGAACCCGAGCGGGCGATCCGCTAGCATGAGAGGCTTACAGGAAATCATGCAGCGCGGCTCCGCTACGAGAGACAAGCTTTTGACCAGTGTCGTCGCCGTCGCCTTTTGCGGGCTCGGCGCCGCCTGCGGAGGAGGAGGCGGAGCGGGCTCCAAAGCCGAGAGCGCCGCGGATGGCCCCTCGAGCGGGGCCACCGCGTCGGAGGGCGAACCTTCGCCTTCCAGCGAATCCGACGGCGCGAACAGCGAGAGCAGCGCGCTCGGGACGAGCGAGGACGCGAAGCTCGCCGGCGCGACCGGCACGGCCACGAGCTTCGAGGAGGCGACCACGCTCGACGCCTTCAAGCGCAAGCTGACGCCCGAGGCGATGTCCGGCGTGGTCCGGCTCGATCTCGCGGCGCGCGGCTGGGGACCGAACCTCGGCAAGGTGATCGCGAGCTCGAGCGCGCTCGGCAAGCTCGTCGCGCTCGACGTGAGCGACAACGAGCTCGGCTCCGCCGGCGCCGCGGCGCTCGCCAGATCGTCACAGCTCGGCGCGCTCCGCCAGCTCGATATCGCGGGAAACGACATCGGAGACGCGGGCGCGAAGGCCCTCGCCGGGTCTCGGCTCCTCGGCAACATCAAGGTCTTGAACCTGAGCGGGAACTCCATCGGCGCGCCCGGCGTGAAGGCGCTCTCGGGCTCGCAGCACATCTCGGGCGTCGCCTCGCTGGACCTCAGCATGAACCCGATAGGTCCCGAGGGCGCGAAGGCGCTCGCGAGCTCGGGGCAGCTCGCCGAGGTAAAGTCGCTCTTCTTGCTCGGCAGCGACATCGGCGAGCAAGGCGCGCGCGCCCTCGCCCAATCGAGCAAGCTCACGCAGCTCGGTGTGCTCGCGTTGAGCGGCAACGCCATCGGCAACGAAGGCGCGAGCGCGCTCGCCGGTTCGTCGATCTTGAGCCACGTGACGACGCTCGACCTCAGCGCGAACGGCATCGGCGACGCAGGCGCGAAGGCCCTCGCCGCTTCCTCGCACGCCTCGTCGATCAAGTCGCTCGAGCTCTACGGCAACGAAATCGGCGCGGCCGGAGTGAGCGCGCTCAAGAAGCGGTACGGCGCGGCGCTGAAGCTCTAGCCGAGCGCGCGGAGCGCCTGGAGCGCGTGCTCGAAGTCGTTCGGCAGCGGTGACTCGAAGCGCAGGCGCTCACCCGTCGCCGGGTGGACGAAGCCGAGCAGCGCCGCGTGCAGCGCTTGCCGGCCGAGCTCCTCCGCGATGCGCGAGAGCTCCGGATCGGCGGGGACCTTGCCGTAGAGTCCGTCGGCGAGGAGTGGCGTCTTCGCTTGCTCGGAGAGGTGCACGCGAATTTGATGCGTCCGCCCCGTCTCGAGGCGGCACTCGACGAACGCCGCGCGCCCGCCCGCCAAACGCTCGCGGATTTCGACGCGCGTGATCGCCTTCTTTCCTTCTTTCACGCGCGAGCTGAACTTCAGTCGCGAACGAGGATCGCGACCGTACAGCGTCTCGATGCGAGCCGGTCGCGGAACGCCCTGCGTGAGCGCCAGGTACAGCCGTTCCATGCTGTGCTCGGAGAGCTGTGCTTTCAGGCCTTCTCGTGTGGCGTCGTCCTTGGCCACGACCAGGACCCCGCTCGTGTCCTTGTCGATGCGGTGCACCACGCCCGGCCGGAGCGCGCCCATCGGGTCACGCTCGTCGACCGCGTCCCGCTCGAAGCCTTCGCGCGCGAGGAGACCGTTCACCAGCGTGCCGCTCGCGTGCCCTCGCGCGGGGTGCACGACGAGCCCCGCCGGCTTGTCGATCACGATCAGGTGCGGATCCTCGTACAGGACCCCGAAGGCGACGCTCGCGTCGGGCTCCGCGCTGCTCGGCGGTCGCGGTCCTGGCTCGACCTCGATCACGGAGGTCGGCCCGACGAGATCCCGCGGCCTTCGCTGCTGGCCGTCCACCAGCACCCTGCCCTCTTCGATCCAGCGTTGAACCGTGCTGCGCGAGACGTCAGGGAGGAGCCGCGAAAGCACTTTGTCGAGCCGATCGCGCCCCTGCTCGGGACCGAGCTCGAAGCGCTGGATCACCAGATGCGGCTTTTGATGTGCCCCTTCGACTTGACCAGGATGTCGACGAGGGCGCGATCGTAGAAGTTGCGGTGATAGAGATCCGGCGAAACGCGGCTCTTGTAGAGCGCCCTGCCCTCCTCGATCTCCTCCGCCAGCTCGTCGAAGAGGTTGTCCTGCTCGATGCCGCGGATGATCTTTTCCTCGTTGTAGAGGGAGAGGTCGCTGGCAATGGCTCGGGCCAGGCGGCGTGCGGCTTCTTCAGTTTCGATGAGCGGCATCAGGATCTCCGACCGCAGAAGTATCGCCCGCTGTCTGATTTCTGTCAAAAGCGCGCAGAGCCTCTCTCCGCCCGCTTATCGAGGTGTCACCCGGACCCTCGTCCTTCGGCTTGGGATGTCTCGCCCTCGCCCTTCGGCTCAGGAGTCACGCCGTCACGCTCGGCTCGGGAGCCGGCGCGCGGGGACGGCAGCGCGATGAGCCCCGCCGCCGCTGCTGCCAGGGGAAAGACCACGAGCCCGTAGCGACCCTCGCCGAAAAAGATGGCGTGCGTCAGCGCCGTCGTCCCGATGACGCCCGCCGCCGCCACGAGCGCCGGCGTCTCGAACACCCGCGCGCCGAGGATCAGAGCTGCCAGAACCAAGG
>JAEZYO010000970.1 GCA_023419055.1 Pseudomonadota bacterium
GTTCATGGGGACGTCCTACACCACGGAGGCAGGCTGGGCGGAGCCCGTCGTGCTCCCGGTCTTGCCGAGCTTCAAGACTCTCCAGGTGGGCCTGAGCGACGCCGGCGATGGTGTCGTCTCGTTCATCGCGAGCTCGGACTCGCCGAGTCGCGTCATGCGTATCGACTACTCACAGGAGTCCGGCTTCTCGCCGCCGACGGCGGTCAGCTCGGATCAATTCAGCGCCGACAAGCTGCAATTCGGCATGCTGCCCGACGGCCGCGCACTCCAGCTCTACCTGCAATACGGGGCGACCACCGCCGAGCAAGAGTACGCGAGCCAGCTCCGGGACACCGACGGCACCTGGAGCGCCGGTCCGGCGCTCGACCCGCTGTGGAACTTCAGGAGGTTCCAGCCCGCGGGCGACCGGTTCATCTACTCGGTGAGCGCCTCCGGGGCCGAGAACCAAGTGGGATGGCTGAGCCCCGTCGCAGAGGTCACGCCGCTTGCGGCGCCCCCTGACGGCCTCCCCCTCTCCAACCTCATCAGCGGCCCCAGCGCGATCCTCTCCGGCCACTCCGACGTGATCTACTTCGCAACCCGCACCGATTCCGGCCCCGTTGGCTACGAGACCTACCTCGCCAGCCGCTACTCGGGCTCGAGCTGGGAGGCCCCCAGTTCTCTCGGGCGGGAAGACGATCTCATCGGCCTCAACTACGACATCGTCGTCGACCCCAAGGGCCGCGCCATGGCGTACTACGCCACCAACAACGACGACATCGTGGCCAACCGCTTCACCCCGGAAACCGGCTGGAGCGGCCCGGTGTTGCTCGCCGATACCATCTTCTCGTCCGGAGGTTCCCACATCTCGATGGACGCCCACGGCAACGTGGTCATCGCCTGGGCGTCGCTCGGCGGCTCTGCTTTCGCGATCACACGTGGCATCGTCGCGCTGCGCTACGTGGTCGCAGAGTAACGGCCCCCTCGCGAGCCACCCGGAGATAGGCATTAGTTCAGACGGGAGCGCCTGACACCCGAGGCGTGATACTGTGAGCGCGCCTGGGGTGCTCGCTCCAATCCCCCTCGGCGTGTGCCTCAGGCGCTCGATGCTCGTTCCATGACGGCGTCGGAGCACCCCCGCGAGCGACTCAACGCGCTGACGGTGATCCCAGCTCTCCTCGGCAGTGCGCGCCACGGCCTTTCACAGGTTTGACCTGCCGTTCGTTTGACCTGCAAGCAACGCATTGGCCGCGCGGCCTTGCCGGCAAGCACAAGGATACCAGGATGGTTTACCAACCCTTGCCCGCAAGGCCGAGCAAACCTCGGAGGTCTTGCTTTGCTTGCCCGCAAGCAACCGGAGACCGGTGAGGCTTCGTTTGTTCTTGCGGGGAAGGAATTTGGAACCGATCGCGTCTTGAATTGCATCCCGGCAAGACGGGTTTCGATAGAGGCGGTCGGGAGCTACCTGCCGGCAAGCGTTGGTAAAGGGTCCTGGTATCTTTTTCCTTCCCGGCAAGCCTTCATAAACCTTCGTGGTCTTCGGCTGCTTCCCGGCAAGGGTTTGGCGAACCGTCCTGGTTCTCGGCTGCTTGCCGGCAAGGCTTCGTAAAGGGTCCTGTTATCTTTTTCCTTCCCAGCAAGGCTTCGGAAGCGGCCTTCGAATCTTTGTCCTTGCCAGCAAGGATCGCAGTTGCAGAACACCGCAACAGCGGCGCCCCGAACAAGACAATTCGCAACGATTCACCCGGGAATCGCGGGCACCCCATTAGGCATTTCTTTCACTCAGCCACTCAGAATGAATCTGATGTTGGATCTTCCTCGTCAATTGCGATACGGATGCTGCCACAGCAGATGGGGAGAAGAGCGCGAAGGGGCGCTCCTGCTCAATTCCAGAAAGAGAGAGGGTCGAAGTATGTCTCAGTCCAATCAACCTGTTGGATCTCCGGACGAGGGTGAAGTCATCGGGCGTCCGCACGCCGCCTACAAGCGTCTACTGAGCGAGATCGACGCGGTTCCGGCTCCACTCACCCCGGTCACGCTCGATGTGCCCACCGTCGTGACCACGTCGCTCGGCGTACTGCCGGAGCTCAAACCGTTCGAAGCCGAGCTCAAGGCGTTGCCGGGCTTCAATGTCAGCGCCTTCGACAAGCTCGAGGATTATACGCTCGCCCTGAGCCACGCCCACGCAGAGTACCTCGGCACTTCGGCGCCGCCGGAGGTCCTTTCGGAGCTCGTGAACGAAGCGACGCGCGTCCGCACGGTACTGATGGCGGATCTCGAAGCGCTCGTCGCACACGAAATCATTCCCGCTGAGCGCGCAGCAGAGGTCCCCAAGTCGTTGGGCTATCGCGGAGTGGCGTACGACATCACTCGCTTGATCGTGATCTTCCGGCAGTACTGGGAAGGCGTCGAGAACAACTCCGCGCTCACGCGGGCTCGGCTCGGCGAGTACGAGATCTTGAGCGATCGCTTGATCACGGCCGTTGGCGTGCGCGAGCAGAGTTCGGAGACCGTAGATGCAGCGACGGTGCGCCGGCAGCGCGCGTTCACGCTCGTGGTGGACGCCTATGACGACGTGCGGCGCGGTCTCTCGTACTTGCGCTGGAAGGAGGGCGACCTCGACACGATCATGCCTTCCCTCTACTCGGGCCGCGTCTCCCGAAAGAAGCAGGAGGCTTCTCCTCCTCCTACCGGAGCTCCCGCACCGGGGACTCCGGCTGCCTCGTCGCCTGCAGGGATCCCGCCTGCGGCGAGCGCGTCCGGTGCGCAGGAGCCGCCCGTGCCGATCGGTCTACCCGGCTCGAACCCGTTCAGCCCTTGAGTGAACCATGACGGGCAAGAAGATCCGCCCGCTTTACCTGGGAGCCTCGCGTCCGCTCGACGGGCGCGGGGTTGCCCCCGCTCTCATGCCGCCGCATCACCTCGTGACTCACGGGGTCGTGGTCGGCATGACGGGCAGCGGCAAAACCGGGCTCTTGATGGTCATGGTGGAGGAGGCGCTGCGCAGCCGCGTGCCGGTGCTGATGATCGACGTCAAAGGCGATCTCCCGAACCTCCTCCTCAACTTCCCCCTTCATTCAGCGTCCGCGCTCGAGCCCTGGGTCGAGCCGCACCCGCATGAAGAGAGGAGCGTGGCCGAGCTCAGCGCCGCGCTCGCCGAAGAACGGCGCACCGGCCTCGACGCCTGGAAGATCAGCGAAGCCGATCTCTCGGCCTTCGTGGAGGGCACCGCGGTCCGCGTGCTCACACCCGGCAGTGAAGCGGGTGAACCCCTCCACGTCCTCTCCTCGCTCGAGATGCGCTCGTCACGTTGGGACTCCGATCCGGACGCCGCGCGCGCCACCTTGTCGGCCGCCGTCTCCCTCCTGCTCCGCCTGGTGGGGCGCGACCCCGACCCTGCCCGCAGCCGAGAGCACGTCCTGCTCTGCGTCCTCGCCGAGCGCCGCCTCCTCGCCGGGGAACCCTCCGATCTCGGCAGCCTGATCGCCGACCTCGCCAAGCCGCCCATCGAACAGATCGGCGCGCTCAAGGTGAACGAGTTCCTCTCCCTGAAAGACCGCAAGGAGCTCTCCGCCGCGCTCAACACCCTCCTCGCCTCCCCCACCTTCGCCAGCTGGCGAGAGGGCGCCGCGCTCGACCCGGCAGCCTGGTTCGAGCCGAAGGACGGCCGCACCCCAGCCGTCATCGTCAGCGTCGCTCACCTCGACGACGACGAACGCACCCTCGTGCTCGGCGTCCTGCTCGAGGAGATCCTGACCTGGGTGCGCGGCCTCTCCGGCAGCCGGCACCTGCGCGCCCTCGTCGTCTTCGACGAGGTCTACGGCTTCCTCCCTCCCCACCCCGCCAACCCGCCCACCAAGCGCCCCCTCGTCGCCCTGATGAAGCAAGCCCGCGCCTTCGGAGTCGGCGTCGTGGTCGCCACCCAGAACCCCATGGACCTCGACTACCGCGCCCTCGGCAACGCCGGCTTCTGGGCTGTCGGACGCCTCCAGACCGACGCCGACCGCGCCCGCGTGCTCGACGGGCTCGCCATGGGAGAGGGTGCCGGCACGGACGCAGCCGCGCTGGCGGAAGTGACCAAGCACCTGGCGCCGCGCTGGTTCGTGGCGAGGGATGTGCACGCCGAGGGCGGGCCATTCCTCCTCCAGCCGCGCTGGGCGATGTCCTTCCTCAAGGGGCCGATGACGGCCTCGGAGATCAGGCGAGCGAGGGAGGGCGTGAAGGGGGCGGTGGGGCTTGCCTCGTTGTCGCGACCGATTCAGGGCTAAAGCCAGGTCACAAGTTCGACTCTTGTCGCTGGCGTCGAAAAACAAGCCGGGGTCGCGATCTGGAGTCAGACGCGAAACGCTGCTGGTACTAGTCCCTGATCAAGCGAGACCTTCGTAAGGGTCGCGGGAATTTTAGAAAAACCCCGGGTGTTTTGGCGGTTCCTACACCAACCCAAACCCCCGGGGAGACCTTTTCAGGTGAAGCCGAAGATACTTCGACAGTTCGAGCAAGGGAAGCGGGAGATCATCGAGCGGCTCAAGCCGTTCATGGGCGGCACCGAGCCGAGGCAGGAAGGGCGGCCGGAGTTCAGCGGGCCTCGGCCGACGTACGAGCTCGCCGAGCGGACTCGCGCGGTGCCGTACGGCGGCCTTGCTGCCATCCACCAGCTCGTGAGCGAAGTCGGCTTGCCTGGGATGCTCGACTCGCAGCTCGACATCTTGAAGCGAGCACGGCCGTACCAGGATTCCGATCACGTGCTCAATATCGCCTACAACATCCTGTGCGGTGGCCAGGTTCTCGACGACATCGAGGTGCGTCGTAACGACGCCGTCTTCCTGGACATGCTGGGCGCTCGCGCCGTCCCCGATCCGACTACGGCAGGGGATTTCTGCCGGCGATTCGATGCGGACGCGATCTGGCGGCTCATGGGCATCATCAATCAGGCTCGAGTCGAGGTCTGGCAGCGCTGCGAGCGTCGCCTGACCGCCGAGACGGCTCGCATCGACGCGGACGGTTCGATCGTGCCGACCACGGGCGAGTGCAAGGAAGGCATGGACCTGTCCTACAAGGGCGAGTGGGGCTACCACGCGCTGCTGATCTCGCTGGCCAACACTGGCGAGCCGCTCTTCATCGTCAACCGCAGCGGTAATCGCCCTTCCCACGAGGGCGCTCCTGCCGCGCTCGACAAAGCGATCGAGGTCTGTCGCCGCGGTGGCTTTCGCGACATCCTCCTGCGCGGCGACACGGACTTCTCGATGACCGCGCATCTGGACCGCTGGGCCGATGCCGGCGTCCGCTTCATCTTCGGCTACGACGCCAACCCCTCCTTCGTGGATCGTGCAGGAAACCTGCACCTCGAAGACTACGAGGAGCTCGTTCGCAAGGCCAACGCCGAGTTCGCCGGCAAACGGACCAAGCGAGCCAAGCCGCCGCGCATCAAGGAGGAGATCGTCAAAGAGCGCGGCTACTTCAACAAGCGCCTGCTCGGCGAGGACACCGCCGAATTCGAGTACCGCCCGCGCAAGGCCAAGCGCGACTACCGCATCGTGGTGCTCCGAAAGTTCATCCAGGAGGAGCGCGGTCAGCTCACCGTCGGCACCGACTTTCGCTATTTCTTCTACGTCACCAACGACCGCTCCCTGAGCCAAGCCGAGCTCGTCGCCGAGGCCAACGGCCGCTGTAACCAGGAAAACATCATCGAGCAGCTCAAAAATGGCGTCCGTGCGCTCCGCGCTCCGCTCAACACCCTCGACGCCAACTGGGCTTACATGGTCATCGCCTCCCTCGCCTGGACGCTCAAGGCCTGGTTCGCGTTGCTCTTGCCGGTGACACCGCGCTCGCGCGAGCAACACGAGGCCGACCAACTGCGCGTCCTGCGCATGGACTTCCGCACCTTCCTGCAGCGTTTCGTCCTGATCCCCGCTCAAATTCTGTTCCAGAGCCGCAGGCTAATCATCCGCCTGCTCGCCTGGCGCCCAGAGCTACCGATCCTCTTCCGTCTTCTCGACGCCTGGTGAAACCAGGGCCTGTCCGACGCGCTGGTGCCCGGCCAGGTCGTCTCGTAGTTCCCAATAGCCCTCCCACCGAACGAGGCCCCTTCGACGACACACAACGAACTCAACTCCGCGGCTTCAGCCGAGCGAGACAGGTGTATCTCGCGATTGGTCCCCCTGGCCGCTGCTCGCCTCTCGCCCGTGCGGCCCTTGGGTATCGCTTGATTTGGGACTAGTTGTACGACAGGCAACAGGTGCCGTGCGGAGTAAAGGAGCTTAAGCCTGATGGCAACGACAGGACGAGACTTCGTCCCACGGCGGACGCCGGTTCGCCTTGGCAGTTAGGTAGCTTTCGGCGCGTTCGAGGTCAGCTTCCAGCTCTAGGCGCTCTGCCGTGCCGGTCGGCAAGGCCCGAACCTTCGCCCTGACGATCTCGATCGTGGCCTCGAGGGTTGCAGTGGCGCGCTCGTCTTCTTCCCGCTCAGCGCGACGATGCATGTGCAGACGCGAGTTCAGGTTGAGAGAGTCGATCGTGTAAGC
>JAEZYO010000019.1 GCA_023419055.1 Pseudomonadota bacterium
CTACGTCACCAAGGGGCTCTTCGACGGCGACTCGCTCAAGTTGAAAGGGCTGCCGTTCTGTAAGGTCGATGAGATCACGATCGGACTGGCGTCAGCTTCGAGCAAGATCCTCTGCAAGACGCACAACGAGCGCCTCTCGACTTTGGATAACGAAGCCATTCGCACTTTCGATTGCATCCGTCAGATTTTTCTCCTTCAGGCGAAGCAGAAAGCACTGTCTCCGCGAATCTGGAAGGTCCAGACGTGGAAGGTCAATGGCCGACTGCTTGAACGCTGGTTCTTGAAGACGCTAATCAACCTCGTCCAGGTTCAATCACAAACGATGAACTGGCAGGACGGCACCGGACGCTTGCCCACACCCGATGTTGTCCAGGCTTGCTTCGGCCTTCGGCCCATCACGAGTCCTCGCGGCCTATACGCGGCGGCAGCGGTTGGCCACACGGTCGATTCTCATGACTATGTCAGCTTCGCGCCAATACTCGACACGTTGAACAGTGCGCTCGCAGGCGGAGCGTTCGAATTTAGGGGGCTCCGCTTCGTATTCTCGTGGACGGACCGAAACCTTGAACCCTTCATCAGGCATCTGGGCGAAGTCGCACTGCCTTTTGCGGGATGGCGGGATGCCGCCCTTCTTCATCCCTTTCGCGGCATGAACTTCAACGTTGGCCCGAATTGCCACTCGCCACCCTCATGGAGCCACCAATAGCCAGGATGATGGAGCCAGGTGGGGGAACTCAACGACCGAGGCTCAGTGGTGTCACGAGAGCCCGGAGGAGTCGAGAGCCGGTCAGGCGCGTGGCCGCTTTCTGCGGCGCAGCGGGGTCTTGGGCTTGGTGACCGGAGCCGCAGGCGGAGGCCCGTCCTTGTCGATGCTGGGCTTGAGCCGGGATCGGTAGGACTCGCCGTCGACGACGAGATCATAGGCGTTGTTCTTGAAGCGATCGACGGCGCCCTGGCCGAGCAGAGGGTCGTCGAAGACTGCGAGCCAGTCGGCGGTGTCGCGGTTGCTGGTGACGATGGTCGAGGCTCTGCCGGTCCTCTCGATGAAGAGTTGGTAGACGTCGCGGCTTTCGTCGCGAGTCATGGGCTCGAGCGCGAAGTCATCGATGATGAGCAGGTCGACGGTCGTGAGCTCGGTCATGAGTAACTCTCTGGAATTATCGAGGCGACTTTCTCGGAGCTTGCGGAGCAGGGTGTCGCCTCGTAGCAGGCGCACGCGGAACCCAGAGCGGCATGCAACGTGTCCGAGCGCGTTGGCGATGAAGGTCTTGCCGACGCCGACGGGCCCGAGCACGACGACGTTTCGCAGAGCCTCGACGAAGCGCAAGCTCATGAGCTCCTGGAGCACGCGCCGGTCGAAGGTAACTTTGGCGGTCTTGTCCCAGCGCTCGAACTGCATGTCCGGGTCGAGCCCTGCGTCGTCAGCGCGGCGTGCTGCCGAAGTTTCCTTGCGACGCTCGACCTCGTCCGAGAAGAGGCCGAGCAGGAAGTCCTCGATGGGGAGGTCTTCCTTTTCCGCGAGCAGCAGTCGCTCGGGGAGCGTCGGGATGAGCTGTCCCAGGCGGAGCTCCTTCATCGCGTGCTTGAGCTCAGGGCTGATCGCTTTGGAGGTCATCACTCACCTGCCTTCTTGCTCGACGAGATGGTCGCGAAAGACTTCGGGTCGCGCGCGAAGCGGCTCACGGGCAACGCAACGACGCGTCCTGCTGGGGCGCCGTCTTCCACCTTCTGCGCCTGCTTGAGCATCCGCTCGATTTTCGGGACGTCGACGACATCGAAGGCGAGCGCGCGGCTGCACAGAGCGTCGACGCGTGCCGAGCCGTAACGCTCGCAGAGGCGAACGAGCGCGTAGCCTTGCCGCATCTTCATCCACGGGAGTGGTCCTGCGAGCAAACGCTCCGCGTACACGCCGACGTGCTCACCGAGACTGCGTGCTCGCCCGATGAGAGACTCTACGTTGCGACTGGCATAGGGCGCCTTGCCGTCGGGGTAGTCGCTGAAATCGGTGGAACGTTTGCCGGGCGCGACACGCTGATGACACTTGATGACGTTGCCCTGGAAGTAGAGCCGCACGGTTTTCTTGTCGGCCCGAGCGCGCAGCGTCTTGCCGATGTAGGCGGTCGGGACGGAGTAGAGCGCCTGCGCGACCTGCACATGGTGGTCGGGATGAACCTTGGGCGCAGTCCAGCGAGGCACGTCGAACGGCGCGTCGGGAGCCGGCAGCAAGTGAGCGCGCTCCTCGAACTCGAAGACCTCGCGTGGTACGCGGCGTGTAGTGCCGTGGACCCGAGTGCCGGCGACATCGCGCGACCAGTGCTCAGCGGCGGCGCGAAGGATGACGAGATCGTCGGAGAACGACTCGCCAGCGAACCAGCGCTCGCGCACGAACGCCACCTGATTCTCGACGCGCGGCTTGTCCTTGGGGTGCCGCGCGCGTGCGGGGTCCACGAAGAACCCGCGCGACTGGGCGTACTCTGCGAACGACGCGTTGAGCGTCGGGTCCTTCGGATTGGCTTTGACGATCGCGGCGCTCGTGTTGTCGAGGACGACGCGGTGCGTGACGCCACCGAAGAAGCGCCACGCGGCGTCCAGCCCCTCGCAGAGCGCTTCGGTGGTCTGCACGAACGTCGGCCACACGAACTGGTAGCGACTCATCGGCAGCGTGACGATCAGAACGTGCAGCTTGCGCCGGCGACCGTCGGTCGTTGTGACGTAGCCCATGAGGCCGAAATCCACCTGCGATTCCTCGCCCGCCGGGGGATCGTCAACCCGAACAGTCGGGGTACGGCGACCGTACCCGAGCTCGAGTCGGGCCCAGCGCCGCAGCGTGGTGTACGCGACATCGCCCCCATCGCGCGCGAGCAGCTCTCGCACGCGAACCAGCGTCAGCGGCTTGTCTTGTTGAAGCCAGCACTCGATGCGAGCGCGCTGCGCTTCCAGTATCATTCGCGGGTCCGAGACGGGCGGCGTCGGTCTCGTCTGAACTCCGGCCGCCACCACGCGCACCGCTTCGTCCGTCCACTCACTCTGCGGGGTGAATCCTGCGGCCTGCGCCGACTCGATGTACCGAGTCGCCGTCCGTCGGCTCACCACCCCCTCGCGCGCCATCTGCCGAGCACTCTGCCCCGCCGACCAGCGGCGAAGCACTTCTTTCACGTCGATCATCGTCAACTCCCGAAAGCTCATGGGTGCCTCCCGACGCCGTCCTGCGTCGTCGTCGGAAGTCACCTTGCCTGGACTCTCGGTCGTCTCGCTCGGTCACCCGGCCCGTGTCAGGAGGTGGCTCCATGACCCTGGCGATCGGGTGGCTCCATGATGGTGGCGATCCACCTCAGCCCCACCTGCAGGGTGGCTCCATGACCCTGGCGATCGGGTGGCTCCATGACGGTGGCGAAACCGTCGGAACCTGGCTCCATGATCGTGGCGACTGGCACGCAGGGAGGCTCGAGAGGTAGTACTTCGTCTCATCGGAACGAAATTCGGCGACCAGCCAGACTTCATCACCCGGGAGGTGGTGATTGGTGACCGGTGTACG
>JAEZYO010000132.1 GCA_023419055.1 Pseudomonadota bacterium
GTCTTCGTCCGTGAGCTGGGCGCGTCCGAGCGCGTCACGTGCGAGGGTGCCTGTCTTGTCGCCGAGCTCGCCGAGCGCCCACGCAGCGTGGCCACGCACGAGCGCGATCGGGTGACCGACGACCGCCCGGGCGAGCGGCGCTTCCGCGAGGGCGTCGTGCGTGTTGCCGAGGGCGATCGCCGCGTTACGAGAGAGCGTGCTGCGGTTCGCACGGCGCATGCTGCTCTGCTTCACGAACTTGCGATACGTGGCGGATCCGAGCTCGAGCAACGCCTGGAGGTCGACCGGTTGGACCTCGGGTCGCGGTTGGAGCTCGGGCAGGATCGGGCGCGGGTGAGGGGACGCGTTGTAGGGACAGACTTCCTGGCAGGCGTCGCAACCGAAGACGCGCGTGCCGATGGCAGCCCTGAGCTCGCGCGGGATGATCCCCGTGTACTCGATGGTGAGGTACGCGATGCACCGGCGCGCGTCGAGCACGTAAGGGTCGACGAAGGCGCCCGTCGGGCAGACGTCGAGGCACGCCCGGCACGCGCCGCAGCGCGGCTCGGCAGGAGCACCGGGGGCGACCTCCACGTCGAGCAAGAGCTCGCCGAGCAGCACGTAGCTGCCGAGCCCGGCGACGATGGCGAGCGTGTTCTTGCCGATGAACCCGAGCCCGGCGAGCGCGGCCGACTCGCGCTCGAGGAGCGGCGCGGTGTCGACACAGGCACGCGAGAGCACGGGACGGCCGACGAGCGCCGACGCGCGTTCCGCGAGCTCGAGGAGGCGATCACGCAAGATCTGGTGGTAGTCGCGCCCGCGAGCGTAACGCGCGACCGTTCCCGTGAGCGCTCGGCCGTCGCGAGTCCTGAGCGGCACGGGTTCGTCGCCTGCCGAAGCGTATTGAAGCGCGACCACGACCACGCTCTTGGTCTCGGCGAGCAGCGCGCGCGGATCGGCTCGATCGCCCGAGCCCTCGAGGTAGGTCATGTCTCCGGCGTAGCCGGCGGCGAGCCAGCGCTCGAAGGCGGCGGAGCCGCGCTCGAGGCGCTGCACCGGCGCGAAACCCACGCGCGCGAACCCGAGCTCGAGGGCCGCCGCGGTGAGCTCGCGGGCGAGCTCCGCAGGCTCTCTGGCGGCCACGGGGCCAGGGCTCGAGAGCGTCCCGGGGTGCATGAAAAGGAGCCTAGCAGCAGGAGAGAACCGGGAATAAACGGTACTTTTCCCTGGTCTGGGCGCCGGCAGTTTGTGATAACGCGCGTGGCGTCCTGGCCGGGTCGCCGGGAGCGCGGAGCGGGTGACGACGTGATCGAGATCGAAGACCTCTACAAATACTACGGGGAGCGGAGGGCGGTCGGACCGCTGTCCGCGACCATCGAACAAGGCGAGATCGTCGGCCTGCTCGGGCTGAACGGAGCCGGGAAGACGACGACCCTGCGCGTTCTCGCCTGTGACCTTCTGCCCACGAGCGGGACGGTCAAGGTCGGCGGGCTCGACGTGGTGGAGCGCCCGCACGACGTCCGGGCCAAGGTCGGGTATTTGCCGGATCGGCCGCCTCTTTACGAGGACATGAAGGTCCACGAGTACCTGGGCTACGCGGCGCGCCTGCGCCGGGTGCCCTCGAACGACGTGGAAAAGCGGGTGAGCGAGGTGGAGGAGCTCACGGAGCTCGGCGGCGTCCGACAGCAGCTCATCGGGACGCTCTCCCACGGTTACCGCCAGCGCGTCGGCATCGCTCAAGCGATCGTGCACAGGCCCGAGCTCGTCGTCCTGGACGAGCCGATCTCCGGTCTCGACCCGGTGCAGATCGTCGAGATGCGCGAGCTCGTCCGGAACCTCGGCGGCGAGCACACCGTCGTCGTCTCGAGCCACATTCTGACGGAGATCAGCGAGACCTGCGATCGCATCCTCGTGATCAAGGACGGGGAAATCCGCTGGGCGGGCAAGGAGCGCGATCTCTCGCGCGAGCTCGCGCAGGGCCAGCGCGTGGAGATCACGGTCCGCGCTCGCGACGGCTCCGCGGAGCTCGCCGAAGCGCGCGCTCGCAAGGCCCTCGAGGGGCTCTCGAGCATCCAGTCGCTCGAGCTTCTGCCCGCGAGCGAACCGGGCGAGGGCGTCAGCTCGCTGATGATCTCCTCGAGCGTGGACGTGCGCGACGAGGCGTGCCGGCTCCTGGTCGGAGCCGATCTCGGCATCTTGCAGGTCGCGCGCAAGCGCGAGCTCGAGAACCTGCTCATCGATCTGCTCGGCGATCCCGCCGAAGCCGCGCAGGGCAAGCGCCGCCGCAAGAAGCGCGCTCTCGAGGGCAGCGCGGAGGCGGACGCGCCCAAATCCTCCGAGACGGAGAACACCGAGGCCCCATGAGACAGAGCCTGCTCATCGCTCGCCGCGAGCTCTACGCGTACATTCGCTCACCGCTCGGCGCGATCATCATCGCCGGCGCGCTCATGCTCGACGCCATCCTGCTCTACTGGTCGGGCTTGAGCGCCGGCAAGCAGTCCGCCGAGGTTCTGCAGCTCTTCTTCTACAACACGAGCGGCGTCACCATGGCCGCGGCGCTGTTCCTCAGCATGCGGCTGCTCGCCGAGGAGCGGCAGACCGGCACGATGACGCTCCTCAACACCGCCCCGGTGCGTGACTCGGAGATCGTGGCGGGCAAGTTCCTGGCCGCCTTCGGCATGATCACGGTGATGACGGCGCTCACGTTCTACATGCCGCTCCTGATTTACGTGACCGGGAAGGTGAGCGTCGGGCACATCCTCGTGGGTTACGTCGGCCTCTTGTTCCTCGGCGCGGCGGCCACCGCCATCGCGCTCTTCGCGTCCTCGCTCGCGCGGTCCACGGTCGTCGCCGTGATCGTCGGCGCCGCGCTGCTCGCGGTCATCATCCTGCAGTGGGCGGTGGCCCGCGCGGTCGACCCGCCGCTCAACAAGTTCCTCGCGGCGATCGCGCTACACCACGAGAACTTCCGACCCTTCATGAACGGCATCCTGCAGCTCTCGGGCATCGCCTACTACGTGGCGATCACCTACTTCTTCCTCTTGTGCGCCACGAAGGTGCAGGAGGCACGCCGATGGCGCTAGAAGAAGACAAGGCCAAGGCGGCCCCGGCCGCGCCCGCCGCCGCGCCGTCGGCGAAGCCAGGGAGCGCGCCGGGCTGGGTGCTCGCGCTTTACCTCGGCGGCTTCGTGCTGGTCTACGTCGGGGAGCGCGTGCTCGCCGGGCTCGAGAAGGGCGCCGGCTTCGTGACGCTGCTCGGCGTGCTCGGCGTGCTCGCCGGCACGGCGCTCAGGTTCTCGCCCCGCTTCCAGAGCGGAGGTGAGCGCCGCTCCATCGAGCGGCTACTCGCGTTGCTCTCGCTGGTCGGTTTGGTCGGGCTCGGCCTGTACTTCGCCTCGACGAGCGGCGGCGCCGAGCGCCTCGGCATCGCCAAGCTCGAGGACGCGGCTCGCGCGAAGGTCATCGACCTACTCACCGTCGCCTGGGTCTCGCTCGTCACCATCGCGATCGTGCCGATGGTGTTCGCGGAGACCGCCCTTCGCCCGATGCGGAGCTCCGAGCGCCCCGAGTTCCGGCGCGTGCGCGCCGCCGCCACCGCCGGGTTCACGCTCTCGCTCGCCGCGCTCTACTGCACGTTCTTCGTGTACGCGGCGGGCGGCGTCGAAGGGAAGGCCGACTACTCTTACTTCAAGACGTCGCGCCCCAGCGAATCGACCCGCAAAATCGCGGCGAGCCTGAGCGAACCGGTGAAGGTGGTCGCCTTCTATCCCGACGTGAACCCGGTGCGCCGCGAGGTCGAGAGCTACCTGAAGGAGCTCTCGGCGGGCATCCCGAAGCTCGAGGTCAAGGTGCAGGATCGCCTGCTCGCCCCCAAGCTCGCCAAGGAGCTCCGGGCTACCCAGGACGGCGTGATCGTGCTCTCGCGCGGTGGCGTGACGCACACGCTCACCGTCGGCACGGAGCTCGAGCCGTCGCGCGCGAAGCTGAAGACGCTCGACCGCGATTTCCAGGAGCAGCTCTTGAAGCTCGCTCGTTCGCGGAAGACCGCGTACCTCACCGTGGGTCACGGCGAGCTCAATGACGCGCCGCGCGGCAAGAGCTCGGACAATCCCGCTCGCAGCGCGAACGTCGTACGCACGCTGCTCCAGCGCCAAAACTACACCGTGAAAGATCTGGGGCTCGGGCAGGGCCTCGCGGCGGACGTTCCGGACGACGCCGACGTCGTCCTGGTGCTCGGCCCGGTGGAGCCGTTCTCTCGCGAGGAGCTCGCGAGCCTCACGCGCTATGCGGATCGCGGCGGCAAGCTGTTCGTCGCCGTCGATTCGGACGGGGTCACCGATCGCGGCGCGGGCCTGGTCGGTCGTGACGAGCTTCCGGCAGCGGGGGCTCCCGCGCCGAGCGCCGGCGCCCCTGCGAGCAGCGCGGCGAAGCCGCCGGCCGCGCCCTCTGCCAAGCCCGCAAGTTCGGCGAAGCCTGGGGGCTCGGCTGCTCCGGACGCCCCGCCCCCACCCGCCATCGACGTGTCCTCGCAGGTGGCGTTCCTCGATCAACTCACCGAGATCGCCCAGCTGAAGTTCTCGGGTGACGTGCTCGCGAACGAGCGACAGCACGTCCGGGTTCGCTACAACGACTCCGACCGCACGCGCATCGTGAGCAACAGCTTCTCGTCGCACGCTTCGGTCTCGACCTTGAGCCGCAACTCGCCGCGCGCCGCCGTCGTTGCTTTCGGCGCCGGCAGCCTGGACAAGCTGCCCGGCGGGAACGCCAAGATCGACTTCACGGTGCGAGCGCCGACCGGCACCTTCGCGGACAAGAACCGCAACTTTCAGAAGGATAGCGCCGACAAGCAGGCGTCCTTCAACATCGCGGCGGCCGTGACCCGGCCGATTGCGCCCGGCGCCGCGCTCCCCGAGAAGAAGGACGAAAAGAAAGACGAGAAGAAGGACGAAAAGAAGGCGCCGCCCGAAATGCGCGCCTTCGTGATCGCGGACGCGGACGCGCTGAGCGACTTCGTCATGCAGGAGGTCGTCGGCAATCAGCTCGTCCTCGTCGACGGTGTCCGCTGGCTCGTGGGCGAAGAGAGCTTCATGGGCGAGCAGAGCAGTGAGGAAGACGTGAAGGTCGAACCCACCAAGCAGCAGGATCTGGCCTGGTTCTACGCCACGATCTTCGGCGCGCCCGTCCTCGTCTTGGCCGCCGGCATCGTGATCAACCGGCGCTCGCGGCGTCCCCAGGGAGGCAAGGCATGAAACCCGTCATCGTTCACGGCGCGGTGCTCGCGCTCTCGGCCGTTCTCGCTGCCGGGGTCTGGTCCAAGTCGGGCGAGACCAAGGCCAATCAGGGCGAGAGCTCCGTCGAAGTCTGGTCGGGACGTTCCGACTCTCTCGAGAGCATCAGCTTCGAGTCCGCGACCCGCAAGGTGAAGCTCGAGGCCAAGAAGGACGCTGCCGGGCGCTATTTCGTCGGTAGCGTCGAGAAGGAAGGGACCACTTCGCCGCACGCTCACCCGCCGGGAGAAGCGCACTCCGAGGACGAGAAGCCGCCGGAGAAGAAGAGGGAGTCCGTCCGCTTCGTGAGCGTGAAGGCGGGCGACGAGCTCGCGCAGAAGCTCGCTCCGCTGATGGCGCTCCGCAGCGTCGGCAAGATCGAGGCGGGCCGGAACGAAGAGTTCGGCTTCGACAAACCGGAGGGCACGCTCAAGGTCAAGATCGGCGGGAAGGAGCAGTCGCTCGTGATCGGCTCCGCCACCCCGGGTGGTCAGGAGCGATACGCCAAGCACGGCCAGAGCGGGACGGTGTACGCGGTCCCCGGCGACATCGCCCAGAGCATGCTGTTCGCCGAGTCGCGCCTGATCGAGCGCGAGCTCCACGGCTTCGCCGACACGGACGTCACTCGAGTACGGATCTCGAAGGCAGGTAAATCGCGCGAAGCGCTGCGCCTCCCGGAGAAGAAGGACGGCTGGGCGGACCCCGCGAACCCCGGCAAGCTCGAAGAGAGCATCGGCAACTACATGACCAAGGTCGGGCGGCTGCGGGTGATGGAGTACGTCGAGACGCCGAGCGCGCCGCTCAGGCCCGAAGACGTGATCGTGCGCGTCGACTATTTCGGTGGTGACAAGGCGCTCGGCTACGTCGAGCTCTTCAAGGTTCCGGGCGAAAAGGGCAACGACTACCTCGCGAGGAGCGAGTACGGGCGCTGGTACGTGAAGGTGCCGCAGAGCGCCGGCGAGCAGGTGGAGCAGGACGCCTCCGGCGTCGTCAAATGAGGATTGTCAGAGGTCGCGGGCGCAGCGGAACCCCGCGACCAGGATGTGCCACTCCGGCGGGTGATGAACCCGGTTGCTCGCCCGGAGGCCCTCGCCCCGGTAGTTGAAGGCGCCGCCCCGGAGCACGCGCTCGCAGGCAGTGGGGATCGGGTTCTTGCCCGTGAACCCCTGCTTGCCCGCGCGGCGGAGCTCGTCCTGGGTGGCGAGCACCTCTTCGCAGCTCCCGGGGATCCCTTCCGCGGCTCCCGGGCGCCGGTAGGCGTACGGATCGTAGACATCGGCCATCCACTCCCAGACGTTACCCGTGAGATCGAGGTGGCCGTAGGGGCCCGCCCCTTTCGGGTACGAGCCGACGGGCATCGTCGCCCCCTTCGCCTTGGGGTTTCGCCCGTAACAGGCGAGGGTGAGCGGATCGGGCGCCTGGTCTCCCCAGGCGTAGCGCCGGTTGTCGTCCCCACGCGTTGCTCGCTCCCACTCGGCCTCGCCCGGCAGGCGCTTGCCGCGAAACGCACAGTAAGCCTCGGCCTCGAACCACGAGACGCCGACCACCGGCTGCTCGGCGGCGCGAAAGTTGCGCTCCTCGGCGCCGAAGCTCGCAGCCACCGCCTGATAGGGCTTGCACGCCGAAGCTCGGACGCACTCCGAGTAGGCCTGGTTCGTCACCTCGGTTCGATCGAGGAGAAACGCTTTGACCGTGACGCGATGAGCGGGGCGCTCGTCTTCCTCACCCTCGCCGTCGGCTCCCATCACGAACGTGCCGCCGGGCACCGGAAGCATGTCCTTCGGGATCTCGGGCAGCGGCGCCGGAGGGGTCGTGGCTTGAGCGGCCTCTTCTCCCTTCGGCGATGAGGAAAAGTCGTCGGGCTTCGCCTCCTCGAGGGCCGGCAGGGCGGAGACGGGAGAGGGGGCCGATGAGCGCGGCGCCGTAGGAGAGGGCGGCGCGAGCTCGCCCTGACGCGAGCACGCGAGCGCGATCGGTAGCCACCAGACGAAGCGCTTCAACGATCAGCCGCCGTCCTTGGTTTCGGCAGGCTTCGGCGGCTCCCTCGGGCCGCGCGCGGTGCCGCCTTCCTTGAGCTTCATGCCTCCGTGGGGCTCCACCGTCGGAAGCTTCTCGTAGAAGGACTTGGAGAGCGCCTTCATCTCTTCGAGCTTCTCGGGCTCGGTCTTCGAAAGATCGGTTTGCTCACCCGGATCTTTCTTCAAATTGAAGAGCAGGTACTTCGCGCCCGCGCCGAAGGTGATGAGCTTGTAGTCGCCCTGGATAATGGCTCGCCGTGGAGGATTGTGGCTGTCCTCCGTGAGCTCGCTCACGATCGGCTCGCGGTTCTCTGGCGGGGCGCCGTAGAGCTCCGGCACCATCGACTTGCCCATGAATTCGGGCGCGGCGGGCTGGCCCATGAGCTCGAAGATGGTGGGAGCCAGGTCAATCGCCGAGCGGCGCTCGGTGATGTGGCGCGGCTCGATGCCGGGCGCCTTGACGATGAGCGGGATGTGGATGAGCTCGTTCCAGACCTCGAAAGCGTGCTTGTACATGCCGTGCTCGCCGAACGCCTCTCCGTGGTCGGCGCTGATGATGACGGCGGTCCTCTTCCACCAAGGCTGCTGCTCCGCCCAGGCGAGGAGCTTCCCGAGCCACAGATCGGTGTAGAACACCTCCGAGTCGTAGCGGTCCTTGCCCTTCCGGCCGAACTCGGGGGACTCCTTGTGTTGGTTGTACTGGTCGTGCGGGTCCATGTAGTGGGCCCACGCGAAGAACTGCTTGTCGCCGTTCTTGCCGAGGAGCTCGATGCCGAGCTTCGTCATCTTTTCGCTCGTGATCGAGTTGTCGGTCTGCGGATCGAAGGTCAGGCCGGGGACCAGCTCCCACGTCGAGAAGCCCTGCTCGAGCCCTTTGCCGCGGCCAAAGTACATGTGGCCGTGCCAGCCGATGGTCGCGATCTGCTTCTCCGACAGGAGCTCCGTGAGAAACACGTTCCCCTTGTCGTAGTAGCGAGTGAAGAAGAAGCCGTCCCGATACAGCGTCGAGGGGTAGCGACCAGTCAGGAAGCCGCCCACGCTCTTCGCCGTGTAGCTCGAGAGGGAGTAGAAGTTCTCGTAGACAACCGCTTGCTTGGCGAGCGCCGTCAGGTTCGGAGCGATGTCGCGCGAGTAGCCCGTCCACGGCATGTCCGCGCGCAGGCTGTCGACGGTGAGCAAGAGGACGTTGAGCGGCTCGCTCGGCTTTCGCGGCTTCTCGGGCGCGGCGCTCGGGGTGGCGGCGCTCGCGCTCGGCGCCGCGGCGATCGCCTTTTCGGAAGGGGCGGGAGCCGCGCGATCGCTCGCGCGGTCTCCCTTTTCACAGCCGAGCACGGCGAGCCCGGCAACGCAGAGTCGAACCAATGAAGCTTTGTGCAAACCTTACTCCGCGGCGATCTCCTTCTCGAGCTCGTCGAGCTTCTTCTCGAGGTTCTGAGAAGTGATCTCCTTCTCGGCTTCATCCTCGAAGTCCTCCTCCGTGGGCAAGGTTTCGAGGTCGATCTCGGGAGCCGTCGCGGTCGGCGCCGCTGCCGCTGCAGGAGCGGTGGCTTCGACCTTGGGCGTCTCCGCGGTTTCGGTCTTGGAGGACGCAGCCGTGTCCTCGCTCTTCTGGCACGCGATCAGGGCAAGCGCCGCCAAAACCAGACTCATTTTCCGGATCATGGAGTTCCTCCCTTGGCAGGCGCCGCAGGCGCCGGATTGGCTGCGTTCGGAGCCGCGGTTCCGGTGACGGCCGCCGGCGCCGTGGCAGGGCCCTCGCCGGGCTTCGCCCCCGCCTTCACCGTATCACCCGCAGCAGTGGGAGCCGCGGACCCGCTCTTCAAGCGATCCATGGCTTTGTCGTGCCGCTCGTTCTCCTTGACGATGAGCTTCTCGATGCGGTCGACGAGCTTGTCCTTATCCTTACCTTGACGTTCCGACTCCGCAAGGAGGAGGGCGCGGTTCAGCTTGGCGACGCGCCGCGCGTGAAGCGCGAGCTCGTTCTTCACCGCGGGGTGCGTGAGGGTCGCTCCCCAACGCTGCTTGATCGCCTGACGATGCTCACGCCGGCGATCCGGTAGTGTTTCCTTGAGCTTGGTGAGCCGATCTTTGAGCTCTTCCTTCTTGACCTTGCCGCTCTTGAGATCTTCTCGAAGGTCGCGGAGTGCGCTCCGGAATTCGCGACGCTCTTCGGCCTTGTCGGCCTTGGCCTCGACCTTGTCGGCTTTGGCTTCGGCCTTGTCGGCTTCCTTGTCTGCCTTGGCCTCCGCCCGCTCGGCCTTCGCTTCGGGTTTGCCGGCGGCGGCCTTGTCGCCCTTCTCGGGTCCGTGCTCTTTGCCCCGACCGGGCGCCTTTTCGCTCCCCTGAGCGGCCGCGGCCGCAGGCGGGGCTGGCTGCTCGGCGAGTGCGGGAACGGCAAACAGCGCCGCGCCTAGCACGCCGAGTGCAACGAGCCGGTTGCTCGAATGGGTCATCGATACCTCCACAGCATTTCTGACCGGTGACCAAAATCGGTC
>JAEZYO010000143.1 GCA_023419055.1 Pseudomonadota bacterium
CTGTTATCGCTGCAGAACTTGCAGTTCTCTCCGTAGAAATAGTTGCGGTTCTCGGTATCTCCCATGAGATGGACTCGGAACCACGCAGCGGCCGACGACAGGGAGACTCCGCCCGCACCCTTATAGACCCAGCTCCCGTGATCCGCGTCGAGCTCGTTCAGGAAGAAGGCGGGTTGGTCCGTGACCGTGAGGAAGGAGTCGCGCACACCGGAGCATTTCACCGTGGTGTCCTTCCCTCCGCAGAAGAACAGCATTGGAGTGTGGACTCCGCTGAGCTGGCTCGTTCCGCAGATCGTGGCGAGGGCGGAATAGCGAGGATCGTCGGCAGTCATGCACGTCGACATTCCGCCATACGAGTGGCCCAGCTGTCCGATCTTCGAGGTATCGAGGCGATGATAGTAGGGGCTACTCGAATCCTCCGCCTGCTCCAGGATCCAATCGAGCCCCGCCGTGGTGGGGCGAGGATCACCCTCGGCGGTCGCGGTGCTGAGCGACGCGACCACGACGAAGCCGTGAGAAGCGAGGTGGTTCACCATGGGCCCATATTGGCCGCACCACTGGTTCGAGCCGGAGTTGACGACGCACTCGGGGGGATTCTGTTCGGGATTGTCGCGGTAGCCGTTGGCCCAAATCAAAATCGGATGGCAATAGCCGCTGTCTGCGAGATCGCTCGGGCGATAGACGTTGAAGCGTTGCTGTTCGTCGCCATAGATCGGATCGGGAACGACTCCCGCCAGCGGTCCGACGTTCTTGTCGGCTGTGACCGAGAAGGGGCCGGCTTTCGTAGGATCGGCCGTCGGCCACGCAGCCCCCTGACAGCTCACGGGCGACCCTCCGCCTCCGCCGCTGTTCGCTCCGCCCGACTGAGCGCTGTCGTCGCCGCCACTACCGGTTTGCCCGCCTGTACCGGAGGCACCTCCGCTGGTCCCATTCATGGCTCCAGCCGTCGCAGAGCCGCCCGTCGTCAGCCCGCCGCCGGACGCGCCTCCAGTTGCCTGGACGCCTCCAGAGCCGTTCCCACCGCTCGAAGAAACCCCACCGGCGGCACCGCCCTGGGCGCCGCTACCGGCGGGCGCACCTCCACTTCCAGGCGCCGTATCGGTCGACGAGGTCGAGCAAGCAGCGATCGGGATCGCGAGGGCAAGAGCCAGGATGGAATACTTCATGGGAACTCCCGGGACGCTATTCGACCGGACCTCGCGCCGCGCGAGGTGAAATGAGTCCCCACTCCCATTCAAACATTCAATGACAGGGTTCTCGACTCGCGTGCGACTAGTGCACCGCGAGTAAGTTAAAATGAATTTCTCCGCGGCATGCTTCGTCAGCCCTGGCATGCGCGGGCAAACGGGCTCGAGCCACGCCTGGTGCGCACGTACCGAGCTCGACGTCCTGCCGAAGTACGCCCGCATGCGCCACGTCGACCGCGATGCGACCCTACCTGGAGGCGATGCAGTGACAGTCAAGAACTCGAAGCTTCAGTGCACGCGCGTCTCGAGAACGGCCCCCGCGGCCCTGCGCGCCTCATCTCGAGGCCACGTCCTCGGGGTCCGCGCGGCGGAACACGAGCACGGCGATGTCGTGTCGGTAGTTCTCCCCGCCGCAGAGCACCTCCGTGAGCACCATCGGCCCGAGCTTCCGGCCACCGATAGCGACCTCGACCGGGGCGCCCCCGACGCGTGTCAGGCGGCCCTCCGCGAAGAGCTTCAGCGCCGAGGGCATCATCGCGTATACGGTCGCGGTCCCGTTCTCGGCGACCACGCCGCGGTGGCGGTCCACCGGGAAGCTCAAGGACGTGTTCCCGCCTTGCGAGATCTGCACCTCGTCGAGGAACTTGCCGCCGATGGCGACACGCTTCTCGGCGGGCGGGGGGACCTCAGCTCGCACACCTTCCGGCAGCCCCATCGTACACACGAGGCGCGGCACGCCCGCAGCGTCGGGCTCGTAGGTCCAGCTCTCGACAAGGCGTGGGTCCAGCCAGTGCTGGCGCCAGCGCTCGGCAAGAAGATCGAACGTGGCCGCATCCTCGCGTGAGGCGGCCCGTCCGCGCATGCTCTTCTTCAGCGCGTTCAGCTCCTTGACTCGCGGGTGCTCCCATTGCTTCGAGGCAAGCACGCTCGCGTTCCAGAAGGTGACCGCCAGCGCAACGGCGGCGCGCGCGTCGTCGACAGCGGGCTCGGGCCCAAGCCTGTCGAGCAATGGCGTGACGAGCTCGAAGACGACCTCCGAGAGCTCACGCTCGGGCAAGCGCACGACGGTCCACGAATACGGGTCGCGACGCGTCATCGGTTCCTCTTGCGCGCCTTGCGGGCGGCCTTGCGAGCGTTCTTCTTGGCGCGCGCTGCGGCTTTGTCCTGGGACCGCGCTGGAGATCCGAGCGACGGCAGTCGCACTGACGTAGGCAGGGGCTGGGACTGCATGAGGCGGATCCACGCCTCGATGCCCTTTTTCGAATCCATATCGAAGCCCGCCTCGCGACCGCCCATGAAGAGCGACTTTGCCATGCCGAACTTGCTCGTGTCGGAGAGCGCAGCCTCGAGCTTCTTCAGCGCATCGCCGCCAAGCACACGCAAGCATGCGTCGGCCTGCTCGAGTGCGAACTCGCGCTTGAGGAAGGCGTAGAAGGCTCGGTTCTCCTCGATGATCCAGCTCGCCGCCGACGCGTCGATGCTCACCTTGCGGGGGATGATGTCGAACACAATCTCGCGCAGCTCTCGAGGGCCCAGCGTCGCAATCGTGGCGTCGAAGTATTCCGCCGCGAAGTCCATCACGAAGTGACACGACTGGACGTCGGTCAGCGATTTCGCCTCGGGCGAGGTTACGAACCGACGCACGAGCTCGTCCTCGAGCGGCCGGCGCGCATCGGCATCGATCGCGTTACCATCCTGGGCGAGCTCGAAGAGGCCCGCGAGCACGTCGTATGGCGGCTTGAATTCGCTCGGCTCGCGCTCGTACGGGGCGCGAAGTGACACCTCGACGTCGCCGGCATGGGTAGCGACGACGAGCGTCCGCGCCACAGGCTCGCCACCGTTCCACGCTGCGAGCAGCGCCTCCTCCTCCTCGAGCACCTTGGGTAACGCGAGCGCGATGGCCTCGGCGATCGTGACCTCGTCAGCCGTCGCCGGTCGTGCGACGAGGTCCTCGTCCACCGCGACCAGCCACGGATACCCGTCCGCGCCGGCCACCTCCCAGTGATGCTCCGCGATCTCCTGGCGGAGGCTCGCGCTCAGCTCGGCGCCGCGCTCGAAGTTGAGGGCGACGTGCGGCGGGATGGACGGCTCTTCCCCGTGCTCCATCGCATCGGCCGCCTCGAGGTAGGCCTCGAAGGCGTCGATGCCGGAGAACATGATCAACCCCAGGCTCTGCCCCATCTGCCCGATCACCGACAGGGCCGCGTCGGTTACACCGAGCTTCTCGATGCTGACCGCGAAGAGGCTCTGGTCGTTCGGCACGGTCTTCCAAGGCTTCGCGCGAAAGAGGGCCGCGGCGGCGCGGAAAAACGCAGCGATCGCGGCGGGGCCGACGTCGGGCGAGAGGTACGACTGTTCGGACTCGGCGCTCTCGTTCATTCGCTCGCGCATCGCGGCAAAGACCGCGTCGATCTCCGGCGTCGGAGCGCAGACGACCTCGATGTCTGGCTGCCCAGCGCGCAGGGCCTCGGCGAGCGCCGGCGACGCGACGCGGACGCGGTCCGGTGCGTGTGGCCGGCCAAACATCGGTTGCTCAATGGCGCTGCGCAGGCTCTCCGAGGCCAGCTCGACCAACTCGCCCGGCTTACACACGGTGTGACCGAGCACCGCGCCCTCCGCGCTCATCCAGAGGAGCGTCTCGGGGCGGTATGGCTCGCCTTCGCCGGTCACGTAGGCTGGCATCGCGACGATGCCGCCCACCCACTCGATTCTGGTTCGCTTCTTCCTTGCAGCCATCTCGTTCACCGCTCTCTCGAGTCGGCCTCGTTCGCGCGCTTCCACCGGTCGAAGAATCCTCGGCGACGTAGTCGGCGCTTGCGCAGCTCCTCGAAGCGCCGGGCGAAGGCCGGAGCTGTGCCCTCCCGGGTCGCGAGGTCGCGCAGATCGATGGCAAGCTTCACGGCCACGTCGTAGTCGCTGGCCTCGACGAGCTTCTCGAGCTTCGACCATGCGCCTTCGACATCACGAGCAAGCTTTGTCAAGTGCCGCTGACGGGTCGCATCAGCAGCAGCCTTGGCCTTCTTAGTGCGCGCAGCCTCGGCCTTCTCCCGCTCCGCGCGCTGGGCCTCGGCGAGGGTGCGCAGCTCGCCGACGGTGCGGCACGCGCCAGAGCGCTCGGCCTTGAGCGTCGCCCGAAACGCGCGGAGCAGCTCGCCTCCGAGCCCCAACTCGGGGTCGTCCGCGGCGCGCCTCAGCCAAGCGTCCTTCTCCTTGGCCGGAAGCGCCGCGAGCCATCGGCGAAAGGGCGCGT
>JAEZYO010000166.1 GCA_023419055.1 Pseudomonadota bacterium
TGACTGAAAACACCGTCCGACTCCACCGCGTCCTCCGTGCACCGGCCGAGCGCATCTACCGCGCCTTCCTCGATCCCGACACGCTGTCGAAGTGGCTGCCTCCGCACGGCTTCACGGGCAAGGTCCACCACATGAAGCCGGAGGTCGGAGGGACCTACCGGATGTCCTTCACGAACCTCACGACCCGGCAGAGCCACTCGTTCGGTGGCGAGTACCTCGAGCTCGTGCCCAACGAGCGCATTCGCCACACCGATAAGTTCGACGACCCAAACCTGCCGGGTGTGATGCAGAAGACCATCTCGCTCAAGAAGGTGTCCGTCGGCACGGAGCTCACCATCGTCCACGAGGGTATCCCGAGCGTCATCCCCGTCGAGGCCTGTTACCTCGGGTGGCAAGAGTCATTGACGTTGTTGACGCTCCTCGTCGAGCCGGAGATAAAGGAGTAGCGGTCGATCACTTGAGCCTCTTCCGCATCAGCACGCGTGGAAAGCCGTCGAGCACCGAGGTCGTGTCGGCGGCTTTCCGAAACCCCGCGCGCTCGAAGAGCGCCCGCGTCCCCACGTAGGCCATCGTGAGGTCGACCTTCTCACCAGCGTTGTCGACCGGGTAGCCCTCGATCGCTGGGGCGCCCTGTGAACGCGCGAAGTCGACCGCCCCGGCGAGCAAGGCGTGCGAGATCCCGCGGCCGCGGTACCCGGGCCGCACGCGGAGGCACCAGACGGACCACACGTCGAGCTCGTCGACGCGTGGGATCTTGCGATTCGTGGCGAAGGTCGTCTCGGCGCGGCGCGCGACCGCAGCCCACCCGACGACCTCGTCTCCCTCGTACGCGAGCACCCCGATCGGCCCTCGCTTCGAGAGTGAAAGGACCTTTTTGCCACGGGCTTGGCCTACCAGGGCTCGATTTTCCTTGGACGGGATGCGGTAGCTCAAGCACCAGCACACGTTCGCGTCGGCGCGCTTGGGCCCGAGCATCGTCTTGATATCGGCAAACACTTCCGCGGGCCGAACCTCGATCGCCATGGCAACCTCGTGTCCGCAAAGTGTCGCAAGCGCCTCTGCGATCCGCAACAGCTTCCTGACCGCGCGTCCGCGCGTGCGATCCCAACGCCCGAGACGCGTGTGCGCTCACGGTCGCGGTTCGATCATTTTGCCTGCTTCTTGACACTTTCACCCGCTTTTCGGGCGGCCTGCTCGATCACGTCCGCGACCACCTTCGGGTGAGTCATGAAGGCGGTGTGGCTCCCCTTCACCTTGGTGACCTCTGCGCCGATACGCTTCGCCATCGAATCCAGCATCCTCTGGTCGAACGCTTTGTCCTCGGTGGCGATCACGGCAAAGCTCGGCTGGGAGACGGGGCACACACGCACCCTCCGAGCTTTCACGAGTGTTTCGCCGTCGCCGCGAGGTCCGTGAAAAGCTCGAAACGAGCGGTAAGTTTCGCTTCATCGCGAGGTTTCGCTCCAGGGCAAAGCCGTCCTGCTCTCGAGTGGCGCTGGCAGCCGCCTCGAGCTCACTGCTTCACCCTCACGCGGCGTCACCGCGCCGGTTGGGGAGGCTTTCGCGCAGGTTCACCTCACGCGGCGCGTCGCTCTCTTGCTGGAACACTCGCAAGCCGAACTCTGGAAGGATCGCGAGCAGGTGGTCGAAGATGTCCGCCTGGAGGTTCTCGTACGCGGGCCAGCGCACGTCGGCGCTGAAGCAGTAGATCTCGAGGGGGAGGCCGGCGGTGGTCGGCTGGAGCTGGCGGACCATCAAGGCCATGTTCTGGTTCACGCCCGGGTGGTGGCGGAGGTACTGGTCGACGTAGGCGCGAAAGGTGCCGAGGTTCGTGATGCGGCGCTGGTTGACCGCCTCGCCGGCGTGGCTGCCGAGCCCGCGATTCCATTCGCGGAGCTCCGCTTCTTTGTCGCGCAAGTAGCCCTCGAGCAGGCGGAAACGGCGCAGGCGCGCGATCTCCTCGGGAGTGAGGAAGCGCGTGCTGTGCTGGTCGAGGTAGAGCGCCCGCTTGATACGGCGGCCGCCCGCCTCCGTCATCCCGCGCCAATTCTTGAACGAGTCGCTGATGAGCTTGCGCGTCGGCACCGTGGTGATGGTCTGATCCCAGTTTCGCACCGTGACGGTGTGGAGGGCGATGTCGACCACCGCGCCGTCCGCGTTCTGGCTCGGCATCTCCACCCAGTCGCCGATGCGCACGCGGCCGTCACCGCTGATCTGCAAGCTTGCCGCGAACGCGAGGATCGTATCCTGAAAGACCAGCATCAGCACCGCGCTCGTGGCACCAAGGCCGGTCAAGACGTGCGCGAACTCGACCCCGGCCAGGAGCGCCACCGCGGCCAGCACCGCCATCAAAATGCCGATGATCTCGGCGACCTGCAGGTAGCCCTTGATCGGCCTGTCGCGAGCGTTGGGGCGGCGCTCGTAGAGCTCGTTCGCGAGGCCCAGCGCGTGGCGAAAAGCGAGCGCCACGCTGAAGATCACGACGACCTCGCAGAGCGTGACGATGAACGCGACCACGTCCGGCGACAGGTCCGGCACCAAGCCGATGCCGGCGCCGATCACGAGCGCGGGCATCACGTTGGCGAGCCGCGAGATCAGGCGTATCCCCCTGCCCCGTTCTCCGAGCAGGCGTGCTCCACCGACGCTCCCCATCAGCCGACCTATCCCGAGGGGTAGGATCTTCTTGCTGATGAAATTCAAAAGCCCGGCAATGACCAGCAGTGTGGCCAGCACGACGAGCGAATAGGCCCAGGGGTACGGCGCCAGCAACGCGCGGAGCGTCTCGAGTCGAGCGTGCATGGGATCTCCGATGTCCCTGCTTAGCAAAACTGCTCGGGGATGGGCTCCGAAGAGCGCTCGAGCAGACGGCGGCGCTGGTCCCTTCTGACACAGGCGTCGCTCGCTCGGGAGAAGCCGAGTCCGAGGTAGAGCGACGGCTTGACGATTCAAGCTGGGAAACGGCACTTGCCTCGCCCGTTCGCGCCTGCGTGGTACGAGACGGGGGGTGGGACAACTCCGAAGCTGCACCCTGGTTTTCGCGCTTCTGGTCATCTGCGCGCTCCTGACCGGCTGCGCCAGAAGGTCCTACCTTCACTGGCAGGGAGGCGATGTCTTCGGCGTCTTCGAAGCCGGAGGACGACCTCCCTCTCGAATCGACTGTCCCGGCACGATTGAAGAACGCTTCGATTGCTTCGCCGCGAAGCTGCGGGCGCGAGTCGGCGAGGCGAGCGCTGGCCTCGCGGTCATTGGGGAGGACGGCGCGCTCCTCGAGAACACGATGACGGAGCCTGGGCAAGCTGCCCCGACGACCTCGGAGACGCTATTCCCGCTCCTGTCGATCACCAAAATGTTCACCGCGGCGACGGCCGTGTCGCTCGCGCAGGAAGGCCTCCTCGATCTGAAACGACCGATCGCGAGCTATCTCCCGGAGCTCGCTGGTCGAGAGCTCGGGCGCGCTACCCTTCACCAGCTCATGACCCACACGGCTGGGCTCGTGGATGATCCCCACCACGCGCTCTGCCAACACGGTAACGCGCTTTCCGCCGCCACCACGCGCGCGCACCTCGGGGCGCAACCGGGTGCGGTGTACCTCTATTCGAACATCGGCTACGCCCTGGTGGGGCT